>JBIIMV010000408.1:0-2502 GCA_044337805.1 Bacteroidia bacterium | reverse complement strand
ACCCCAGGCATGCAGGCCTATGCACGGATGTTTTCGACTATCTTGAACAAAGTGAAGAAACCTTTGACATCATCATTTTGGATCCACCGGCCTTTGCCAAACACATGAACGTAAGACACAAGGCGGTACAAGGATATAAAAGACTGAATCAGACAGCCATCAGGAAGTTAAATCCCGGAGGCATTTTGCTCACCTTCTCGTGCAGCCAGGCAGTTGAAAAAAATTTATTTTTCAGCACCGTTACCTCCGCAGCCATTCTGTGTGGCAGGCAGGCACGTTTTCTTGAATATCTGAATCAACCTGCAGACCATGGATATTCCATTTTTCATCCCGAAGGAGAATATCTGAAAGGCATTGCCCTACACATTGACTGAAGCAAGGTTGAAACAGGATAATTCCTATATATCGCATCGAAACATTTGGAAAATCACCTATCCTTTAATGCTGGGCGGTCTGGCCCAGACGGTCATTAACGTAACCGATTCGGCCTTTCTCGGAAGATTAAGTGAAGAGGCATTAGGAGCCTCAGCAGTTGCAGGCTTGTTTTATGTAACCATATTGATGCTTGGTTTAGGATTTGCCATTGGAACACAGATTATTATAGCAAGACGTGACGGCGAAGGAAACAGGGCCGCCATTGGAACAGATTTCAGGCATGGAATGGTGTTCCTTTTTTTTCTCGGAATACTGGGCTTTTTATTCATGCATTTGGCCGGTCCTTTTATTCAGAGCAGACTCATACAATCAAAGGAGGTGTTGAAAGCCGCGAATGAGTTTCTCATTGCGAGGTCGCCCGGCATCCTTTTTTCATTTTTACTCTTTGGGATCAGATCTTTATATATCGGACTATCGGAGACCAGGCTGGTTGTATATACTACCATATTAATGGCCTTTTCGAATGTTTTCCTGAATTGGATTTTTGTATTTGGCCATGCAGGGGCGCCTGAACTTGGGGTTGCAGGTTCAGGACTTGCAAGCACACTTTCAGAGTTTTTGGCTTTAATCTTCGCGCTCTTCTATGTATTTTTCTCAAAGGAGAACCGCGAGTTACAATTATTCAAAAAAGAAAAGCTAAAAACAGAGGTAATAAAAACCATCCTGAAAACCGCCTTTCCTGTTATGATTCAGGTTTTCATCTCGGTGATGTCGTGGTACATTTTTTTTATGATTGTGGAAAAAATGGGCGTAAGGGCTTTGGCAATCAGTAACCTCGTGAGGGCAAGTTACATGGTTTTGATGGTACCATTGATGGCCTATGGTTCCGCCACCAACACGATGGTGAGCAACATTTTTGGTCAGGGCAAAGCGCATCTGACGATGACTTTATGCAACAGAATTTTCTTTCAGGGAGCTTCATTAAGTCTGGTATTGGTTTTCATTGCTGGATTTTTTCCCGAACAATTTCTTGGCATGTTTACGAATGAAAAAGCTTTGATTCAGGAAACCATCCCTACCCTATTTTTAATTTTCGGGTCACTGATGATTTACACCTACGCCAATACCTTGATGAGTGCTGTTTCAGGAAGCGGCAGGACCGATTTCACCCTTTTGATTGAATTTTTAACCATCACCTTCTATCTCTTCGCTGCATGGTTTGTTGCCATAAAGCTAAGAGGTTCCGTCATTTGGGTTTGGTCGGTTGAATATGTCTATTTTCTGTTTATGATACTTTTTTCAAGCGTGGTTCTCAGAAGGCTGCTGAAGAAGTATCGGTTATCCTAAGCAATGGATGCATCGCCGGCCAAAGGTAACCTTTCAGATATCTGCGATTTATCTACCGTCTTTTTAACATATAAATTATATACAATGAGAATACTGGAGAAATAAAAAGGTAGTGCAGGAATTTTATACCTCACCAGGGCGCCGAAATTTGCTGTTGTTAAGCCAACAAAAAAAGAAAAGAAAATAGAGAAAACCAGAGAGAAAAAGATCAGGGGATTAGAAATAACAACCCGGAAAAATGCCAGCAGACCAATTCGGAAAAAGATAAAAATAGTAAGGCCAAGCATGAATGCATTTTCAAGTCCGGCGATAAGCATCACCGGGTTTCTCGCTTCCCAGATAAAGGGCCTGAAAAGACCTGCGGTAAATGCCGAGGGGAACTTGGAGAGAATACCAGAGATAGAATTATCAAATCGTCCGATGTCGAATGAGTTCCCCTGGTAATAATCCTGCTTAAGGTCTTGCTGAGTAACAGATGCCTTTTCAATTACCTTCTCAATGGAACTGTACTGTTGAAGGTTACTTTGAATAGAGGAAATTGTAAAATATCCACCAAGAAAAACAATACCGCCCAGAAAAGGTGTCAAAATGATTTTTGCCGAAAGACTTTCAATTTGCCTGGTATAATGAAGGGTGAGCCAGATAAAGGCACCCGGGAGGAGGGCCAGCAAAATGTATGGCTTAATCTGAATGAGCAACCAACCGGATAGAAAAGCCGTAATGATATTAACCAACAATCGTTTGGGCCTAATGAAAATACGAAAAAAACTGTAGGTGAAC
>JBIIMV010000407.1:0-2503 GCA_044337805.1 Bacteroidia bacterium | reverse complement strand
TTTCAGTTTTTTCAGTTTTTCTGTATCCATTTCGGGCATACCATAATACATCACGCAGGCTTTAACTTTTTTTTCTCCTGAAATGGCTGCCTGCAGACTTAATCCTCCGCCCATACACCACCCCAGGGTTGCCACTGATGCATTTTCAGGCAGGGTGTTCAGTATTCCTTCAATCAAGGCAGTCGACCTGTTTTCGCTGAGTGCCTGCATCAGCCGGGCTGCGGTTTCACGGTCTGATGCCACTTTTCCATCGTACATATCTAATGCGATCACTGTAACTTTTCCTCCCAGCTTTCTGTGCCAGTGGCTTACCTGTTCTTTGATATAATCATTTAGGCCCCACCATTCATGAAAGATGAAGAGGTACTTCTTCATGGTGCCTTCTTTCTTTATTCCTTTACCCTCTTTTCCATCTTTACAGCTGAAGGTAAAGCTTTGCAGATCCGCATCGGCAGGATGTTTGAAAGGCAGAGGCTCGGCATGCGCCATGATAAATTCCTTATCCTGCGCAAAAGCGACCATTCCTGCTGAGCCTGCATTGCAACATGTCTGGGCAAGTATCTCAACATGAAGCAGAATCAGCAGCAGAAGTGTTGTTATTCTCGTGATATTATTTTTGAAAATCTGGTTCATAAACCCCGATACCGAAGAGGGCGAAATCATATTTCACAGGGTCTTTTACATCAAACCTGCGAAGAATGTTATCGAGTTCATATACTGCCCTCAGGTCGTTGGCTTTTCTCTTTAGTATGCCCAGTATTCTGGCTGTGTTTCCGCTGTGAACATCGAGCGGTATGGAAAGTTTCGCCGGATCTAATTTCTTCCATAATCCGAAATCTACGCCACCTGTAGCCGGTCTTACCATCCAGCGCAGATACATGTTCAGTCGCTTGCATGCAGATCCGCTCAGCGCATCTCCGAGTTGCTTCAGTGATCTTTGTTCGTGCGAAGCTCTTAGCATAAGTGAACGGAATTGTTTAATGCCCTCTATGGCTTCTCCGCTATGGGTTACAAATGCATCCTCCAGACCTTTCTCTTGTTGTAGTATTCCCTGAAGACCTCTGATAAGAAAATCCAGATCGCTGCCGTTGAGCGTCCGGTGCAGACTTCCTTTGCTCTTCCAGTACTTCTGTTCTTTTTTGTTGTAGTTTAAGATGTACTCAAACGGTTGGTAATCCATGGCGTTGAGTATGGTATCTGCATTTTTCAGTATGCTCTTTCTGTTGCCCCATGCAATGGTAGCGGCAATGAAGCCTGCGCATTCTATATCGCCCTGACGGCTGAACTGATGGGGCACTGCAATGGGGTCGTCATCAATAAAGGCACGACTTTGATACAGGGCGGCCTTCTCGTCGAGAAATTCTTTTATCTCATGGATTTTCATTTTTCCCATGCTGTTTACAAAAGTGCAAATTTGATTTCATTCTTTATGATTCATGTTTTTTCTGCAACTTGCGGCATGTCTGATTGCCTGCTATCTCATTATCAGATTTATCTTGCCTTCGTCGCCGGTATCATTGTCTGCCGTATTCCTTTTGTGGGCCGATTTCCCCGTGTGCTGAATACCATGATTCATGAAAGTGGCCATGCCTTTATGGCGTTACTTACCAGTGGCGAGGTTAAAGCGATAGAGCTGGCATCAGATGCTTCGGGGACTGCCAGGACCGGTAGTAAAAATTTTTTCTCGCGTCTGCTCACCGTGATGGCAGGCTATACTTTTGCTTCTTTTTTCAGCTTTCTATCGGTATGGCTGCTTATGCATTTTGGATATACCCCGGTGCTTTATATTTTCCTCAGCTTCGCTCTGGTAAATCTGATGCTTTGGGTAAGAAATACCTTTGGTATCGTATGGATTCTTCTTTTCCTCGCCCTCTGTGGTTCAGTATGGCTTTACCTCTCTGTGTACGTAGTTTACCTTGTTTGGTTCTTTTGCGGTATTCTATGGTTTGAATCACTCTTTACCTCTTTCATTCTTTTGCGTGAGGCTTTTCGTAATCCCGCAAAGGCAGGTGACGCTGCTGCGCTGAAAGAAATTCTTTTTTTCCCCGCTGCTGTATGGGCCATCTTATTCACATGCTTTGCATTGTGGATGAATTATCTTGCAGTAATGAATCTTCCCTGTTTGAATAAATGGCAGGGCCTATTTTAGCCTGCTGCTTTTTTGCCATCCATGATGGCTTCATCAAGTTTGATTTTGTTTCCGCAGTCGAAATGGCCTTTTGGACATTTTCTGAATCCATGTATTCCGCAGGGGCGACACTCCATTTTGCCTGCATCAAATATCTTGCTGTTACTGCTTTGCGGTGTGAAGCCAAAGTGGGGAACGGTGGAGCAGAAAAAGGCCCGCACAGCTGCATTGGTTGCTGAAGCCATGTGCAAGGGTGCACTGTCGTTTACGTAATTCATTACCGCGCCTTTCATGAGGGCTGCAGATTCAAGATATCTAAGCTTTACTGCGAGGTTGATGACATTTTTGCTGCCGGTTTTTTCGATGAGGCTCTCA
>JBIIMV010000406.1:0-2508 GCA_044337805.1 Bacteroidia bacterium | reverse complement strand
GTGTTATAGGTATGAATTGCGGTAAGCGGGGCCGTGCTGGGTTGACCACTCAGCTGCACACATACCTGCACATTGTATCCTTGTGCGAAAAGGTTATTGCCCAGGATGAGCAAAAAAAGATGGAGGAGAATTTTTTTCATGTCTGAAATTTGGTTCTGCAAAGTTAAGAAAAGCCGGATAAGCAGCAGAAAAACCCGACCGGGCGGAAACGCCGGTCGGGTCTTTAGCAAATATGGTATTTTACTGAACTACAATCTTATGCTTTTGAACAACGCTGCCTGACACTATTTCCAGAATATAAATTCCCTTAGGCAAGCCGGAGACATCGAGCGTGGTATTCTCTGCTTCAGTGGCAAAAGCGTTGCGCACCATACGACCTGAAAGGTCATTCAATGCAAGGACACTTCCACGGGAGGCACCGGAAATCCGCAGCACATCGTTTACAGGGTTAGGGAACACTGTTATCCCGTTGCCTTCACTCTTACCAATGCCCGTAACGACAGGATTAAGCACCAGCTCGTAGCTCCTGAGGAAATAGCCACCCGTAGCACCATCATCAAACGCCTCTACCTGAAGAGTAAGATTCGTATTTAGGGCCGCCGTTGTATTAACACTCACCAGATAGGCACGATGACCCGGGGTGTTCAGAGGAGTTACCGTGAAATTGTTGAATGTGCCCATGCTGAAGTTTGCCCAGGAATTTTGGTTGGGATCACCCGGCAGTACCATCATGTTATACTGAACAGTATCACCGGGAAAGAGCGTAACTGTATCGCACATATTAGAAACAATGATGGGATCAACATTTGGAGAAAGAGTATCTGTGCAGGAGTTAAAATATAGCTGCTGGTCGGCCAGCCACTGAATACCATCTGCATTCCCAAAAGGGCCATCATAGACATTCGTAGAATCTCCGAAGCGTCCGAACTGCACAAATGAAACACCATCGCCTTCATTCGCACCTACGGTAGCCGGATTTCCCCAGTTATTGGCTGACGGACCGGTCCACTCCATCTGTCCATAGCAATATCCCACATTGATTCCTGGAGGAAGCAGTGGATCGTTACCATCTGTAATGATGATTTGAAAATCATTTTTTCTGGAAGCATTCGAAGGGAAATATCCAACCTGGTCCCAGCGAACAATCAAGTGAGTAGGTGTAACCTTATAGTATACCAGACCACTGGCCGAGTCGCGTGTATCTACATCGGCCCAGAAAGGCGCAACCATGGTGTAGTTGCCGCTTGGGAATGAATCGGATGTGAAGTTGAACATCGGAGAGAAGAATGACAAATTCCCGTTGTTGTTGATGTAAACACTGTTGAAAGTTTGTCCGTACAGGCAAAAGGTAAAAGGAAGCGGGATTGCCGGCGAGCTGTTGTCGTCATTTCTGTATTCAGGCGGAGTGGATCCATTGAAGGGCACAACCATGAAGGTCGAGTCCAGTGTTTGCATACAATCACAATTTGGATTGGCGCGGGAAGGACTCCCTTGCCACGATGCTGTTTGAGGCAAATTGGAGGGAGATGCAGTCGGAACAACTGTGTAAGACGACAATTGTCCTGACAGTTTAGCCAGCTCGTAAAGCGGAGAATCAGGACTGATGACCTGTGCACCGGCGGGTACTGTAGCTGCCAGAAGCAAGCCCAGAAGCGTGGATTGAATTTTCATAATGGTAAAATTAATGGTTCTGCAGACATTCACGAAGGGAATGACCATCAGGGGACATAAATACTAAAAAAAAATTAGTTGGCCAATACTGAATATCAAAAATGTCGTTCGGCCCACTCCTTCGCAAAATAACTTAACACGATATCTGCCCCTGCTCTGCGAATGGCGAGAATACTTTCATCCATCACCTTATCACCATCTATCCAACCTTGCATGGCAGCGGCCTTTATCATGGCATATTCACCGCTTACCTGGTAAGCCGCAACCGGCACTTCAGATATTTCAGAAACCGCTCTTATTACATCGAGGTAGGCACCTGCCGGTTTCACCATCACCATATCTGCACCTTCAGCAATGTCAAGCGAAACCTCACGCAGTGCTTCACGCACATTGGCCGGATCCATTTGGTATGTTTTCTTATCTCCAAAACGAGGCGCACTTTCAAGCGCATCACGAAACGGCCCGTAATAAGCACTCGCGTATTTTGCAGAATAGGCCAGGATAGAAATATCTGAAAACCCATTCATATCGAGTTTTTCGCGTATGTATCCTACCCTGCCGTCCATCATATCACTTGGAGCAATGATGTCGATACCGGCTTCGGCCTGAGCAAGGGCCATCTGCCCCAGAACCTCGAGTGTTTCATCATTTAGAATTTTACCATCCAGAACAATCCCATCGTGCCCATCACTGCTGTATGGATCCATTGCAACATCTCCTGCCAGACAAGCCTCGGGAAATTGCTTTTTAATCTCCCTGATACATCGAAGATAGAGACCTGAAGGATTGGTACTTTCTGTCGCCATCCTGTCCTTTTTCGCTTCTTCAATATTCGGA
>JBIIMV010000404.1:0-2517 GCA_044337805.1 Bacteroidia bacterium | reverse complement strand
AAATTCAATCGTAGGATTGAGATCAATGCTTAAGGCAAAGGCATCACAGGGACCCTGAGAGTAATATTGAACGCCGGCATTGTTGAGCCAGCACTGGTTCTGATACGTAACGTTATCGCAACCACAATAGGGATCGAAGGTATAGTAGCATGCAGGACCGACTACAATACGGGTGCTATCAATACAGCCACCTGAAAACTGAGCCGCACCGGTATTTGCATACAGGCAAAGCAGCAAGGCGATCATGGTTCTGAACATGTTGCTAATTTCGGAATTTGCAAGGTTTTTCTGCATGTGATTCCCGTGAATTTATCAACGTTTGTCTTTCTCTTTGTTGTAAAATCCTGCCGTTGCGGAGGGTGAACCCTACTTTAAAACCCCTTATCTTCACGGCACTATGGGAAAACTGCTCATTAAGAATATCAAAGGATTGGTTCTGGCAGAAGAACAGCCGGCGCCTTATCGTGCGGGGGCTGATATGCGTCATGCACCGGTTATTGAAGATGCATGGCTTGCCATTGAAGACGACAAATTTGTTTCGTTCGGCAGTATGGAAGAATGGTCGGGAATCGAAGACTGGCGTGATCTGGAAGTGATTGATGCAGACGGTGCCTATGTGCTGCCGGCATGGTGCGATTCGCACACGCACCTTGTTTTTGCCGCGCCGCGCGAACAGGAATTCGAGATGCGCATCAAAGGCATGAGCTATGAAGAAATTGCGCGCAATGGCGGAGGAATTTTGAATTCGGCAAAGAGGCTTTCTGCCACATCAAGGCAGGATTTGTTTGAATCAGCATCGCGCCGGATGGAAGAAATCACGGGCTTCGGCACAGGAGCAGTGGAGATAAAAAGCGGTTACGGACTTAACACCGGCGATGAGCTTAAGATGCTGCACGTGATACATGATCTGCGCAAGCCATTTCCGCACGCGATAAAATCCACCTTTCTCGGAGCACACGCCATACCTGCCGAATACAAAGAAAACCGCGAAGCCTATATCAAACTCATTACCGATGAGATGCTTCCACAGATTGCGGCTGCCGGACTCGCAGACTTTTGCGATGTATTTTGCGACAGAGGCTTTTTCAATACGGATGAAACAGACACCATTCTAAAAGCCTCGGCAGCACTGGGCTTGCGCGCCAAGATACATGCCAACGAACTCGATTATTCAGGTGGGGTTCAGGTTGGAGTGAAGAACAAAGCCTTATCGGTTGACCATCTGGAATGTACGGGAGATGAAGAAATAGAAGTGTTGTTGCAATCAGGCACCATGCCAACTTTATTGCCCGGTACCGCCTTTTTCATCGGACTTGAATACCCGCCCGCGCGAAAGATGATTGATGCCGGCCTACCCGTGGCCCTTGCCACTGATTATAACCCGGGGTCTTGTCCGTCGGGCAACATGCCCTTCGTACTTTCTCTGGCCTGCACGCAAATGAAGATGCTGCCCATAGAAGCGATTGTGGCCGCCACACAGAACGGTGCCTATGCCATGGGTTTGCATGAAACACACGGCACCATTAGTCCGGGCAAGACTGCGAGTTTCATCATCACCAGTCCCATGCCCGGTCTGGCTTTTCTGCCATACGCCTTTGGGAGCAAGGTGATACAACAGGTTTACATTTCAGGAAAACGTATCGTATGAAATACAGCATTGCCATACATGGAGGTGCGGGCACTATACCGCGCAACAGCATGAGCGAAGATCGGGAGCGCAGTTATCGTGAAGCGCTGGAAACCGCGTTGCGTGCGGGAAGCAGCATACTCGAAAGAGGCGGCAGTGCCCTCGATGCGGTGATGCATGCGGTGCAGAGCCTGGAAGATTGTCCTTTATTCAATGCCGGAAAAGGTGCTGTTTTTACCCATGAGGGAAAGCATGAGCTGGATGCAGCCATTATGTGTGGCAGCAGGTTTATGGCCGGGGCCGTGGCCTCCCTGCAGGGCATTGCCAATCCGGTATTGGTGGCGAGAAAGGTGATGGACGAAAGTCAGCATGTTTTACTTGCGGGCAAAGGAGCCCTGGACTTTGCGATAGAGAAAGGGTTTGAGAAAAAAGACGATGCCTACTTCTATCAGGAGCTGAGGTACAAACAGTGGCAGGAAGCCCTTGCCGGAGACAAGGTGGTGATGGACCATCAGGGCGATGAGAAGAAATTCGGCACGGTAGGAGCGGTAGCCAGAGACCGGGAGGGAAACCTTGCTGCTGCGACATCCACCGGCGGCATGACCAACAAGCGATACGGAAGAATAGGAGACAGTCCGCTGATCGGCTGCGGCACCTATGCCAACAATGCTACCTGCGCCGTTTCAGCCACCGGACACGGAGAGTATTTCATACGTTCCGTAGTGGCCTACGACATCTCCTGTTTAATGGAATACCGTGGGTTAAGCCTGCAACAGGCTGCGGAGCTTGTGGTGAAAGACAAACTGGTGAAACACGGCGGAGAAGGCGGCATCATTGCCCTTGACCGTGCCGGGGCTCCGGTGATGGTATTCAATTCAGAAGGCATGTAC
>JBIIMV010000405.1:0-2517 GCA_044337805.1 Bacteroidia bacterium | reverse complement strand
ACTACCTGGATGATATTTCCACCAGTTATGTTGATCCTGCAACTCTTCCAAATGAAACTGCGCGTCAGGTTTACAACAGAACAGACGATTTGCTTGCAGAAATGACTGCTGCCGGCACACCACCCAGTATAGAAGAAAAACAATTTGCAGCGAGTTATGGTTACAACCTCTACAACGAGCAAACAAAAAAACTCAACAAACGTGGAGACTCCAACAATAAAGACAATTTCCTTAGTCTATCCGTTACTTACGGTTACGTCCTCAAGGGCAAAAACAAGTTCTACAAGAGCCGTTACAAACAGCTTTCTCAGCGTAGAAAAGTGATCAAGCGTAATACAAAAGCGAAGTTCTAATCTGAACATAAAGTCCTAAGCATCAAACTCCCGGAACATTTCCGGGAGTTTTTTTTTAACTTTGGTTGTGGAACAATTCCAGGGTAAAATGGTAAGATATTGCCTACTCCTAATGATGATTATCTGCTGGAGTAAAGTCCCTGTGTTTGCCACTCACCTCATGGGAGGTGAAATAACCTGGACGTGTATGGGCGGAGGAAACTATCGCTTCCAGATGAAAGTTTACCGCGATTGTTCTACACCTGCGCCGGTGGTTCCGCCGGGAGGAAGTGTAGTTTTAACGGTACACAATCACCCTTCCGTATCCTCCATTCCGATGACTCAGGTCTCTTTTGCAGACATGTCGCCACAATGCAACGGAGCCGGCCCCACCTATAACTGCCTGAATAATCCAAACGGCAACGTTGCTGTTGAAGAATACATTTATCAGTCTAACCTTGTTAATCTTCCGGGAACGCCTCCCGCGCAGGGTTGGGTATTCACCTGGTCAAACTGCTGCCGCAATGCTGCCATCGTGAACCTTTCGCTCAGCTTTAATGCAGGCGGACCATCAAATGGATTTACGCTGAGGGCCATCATGTTTCCATACAACGGACAGAACACACAACCCTGCTTTGATTCAAGTCCTGTTTTTCAGGAAAGACCCGCCATCATCATTTGTGCAGGCAACCCCTTTGTTTACAACCACAATGCCTATGATCCCGACAAGGATTCCCTGGTATACTCCTTTGCAGAAAGCCTGGATTACCTGCCACCGCAGACAGCATTTACTGCTACCAATCCACCTGCCATTCCCTACATTCCCGGTTTTTCCTCAAGTAGTCCGTTTCCCGGGCCTGGGCTGGGGAGTCCGAACAATGTTCCCGCCACCCTTGACCCCAATACAGGTGAGCTCAGCTTTAACTGCTTTTTGCAGGGCGCATTTGTGAATGTAATCAGGGTGCAAAGCTTTCGATGCGGTCAGTTAATTGCAGAGATATACCGTGAGATACAGGTAGTGGTGATTGCCTGCGGCGTGAATGCACCACCTGTTGTTACGGCTCCTTTTCAGAACCCCATATCGGGCTTATTCACCGATTATGTAGACACGGTGATGGCAGGAGATCTGGTACAGTTCAATATAAGTGCCGTTGACAATGATTTGCTCCCGACCTTCACGCCACAATCAGTTGTAATTAATGCCGCCGGAGGGCAATTCGGAACCAATTTTACCGATCCCAATTCAGGCTGCGACAATCTCCCGTGTGCAACGCTAAATCCCGCCCCTCCTGCCAGCAACCTCGTCAGCAATGCCACCACGTTTAACTGGCAAACCTCGTGCGAGCACACATTCTTTAACAACGATTGTTATGTCTCCAACAACATACACACTTTCACCTTTAATTTCAAAGACGACTATTGTCCGGCCCCATCCTATAAAACCGTTACGGTAACAATTGTTGTTCAGCCTATTCCTGTTGTTCCTGCGCCGGATTTCCGATGTCTGGCCGTGCAGAGTAACGGAGACATCCTGCTTACATGGCTGATTCCCCCGGATCCGGATTTGACGTTTAACAGCTATCATATATACAGCTCTTCCAGTCTCAGCGGCCCCTACACGGTTGTTGACAGTATTTTTAATTACAATCAGAACACCTATCTGCACAGCGGTGCAGGAGGAAACAATGCATCACGTTATTATTTCATCAGAACACGCTCAGGCTGTTTCGGAAAGGTATTCACCGATCCATCCGACACTTTGCAAAGCATTTTTGCCGACATCGGAACTTTGAGCGGCATCAGCTATCCGATAAGCTGGAATGCACTCGCCACTCCGCTCCCACCAACGGCCGCAGCAAACTATCAGGTTTACAAGCAAAATGCAGGCGTTTTTCAAGCCTTTGCACAGACGAACCAACTTACCCTTACAGATTCTGTTGATGCCTGCATCAGTGACCCTGCTTACCGCATCGAACTTCCCGATGCATCGGGATGTATCAGCATTTCAAATGAAGTAAGTGAAACCATCAACCTGAATGAGCCCGTTCCGATACCCGGACTGGATTCAGTAAGTATACAACAAAGCAGCGGCCAGGCCATTGCGGGCTGGCAAAGCGGCGGAATCGACACCACACGTTACAGAGTAGTCATCTATCAGAACATCAACGGAACCTGGCTCCCTCTC
>JBIIMV010000403.1:0-2520 GCA_044337805.1 Bacteroidia bacterium | reverse complement strand
CCTGATCAAATTGCAATTACCGGTAATGTTGTTGCAAACATAAGGCCAATGTCCGAATTTAACGCTCGCCACCGGCAGAGGTAATGTTTTTATTAATATCCTGCCCACAGAAAGACAATCGGCCACTTTCTTCATCAACAAAAAGAACGAAAATGCTTAACAGGCCTATCTTTGACCCCTCAACATGGCAATCTCCAAAAATCATTTAGGTCTTATCAGAAAATTGCAGCAGGCCAAGGGGCGCGCTGAAAGCGGACTGTGTGTTGCTGAAGGAGCGAAGCTCGTTAATGAACTTCTATTGCTTTTCCCCTCTGCTTTGAGGCTGTATGTTCTCGATAAATGTCTGCCTCAGCTTCAATTCCCTCCCGGCGCTGAACCGAATGTGACTTTGGTTACAGAGGCAGAGATGTCGCGCATCAGTGCCCTGAAAAATCCTCCGGGCATTCTGGCCACTTTGCCGATTCCCCGCTTCAACATGGAATCGGGCAGCTCAGACAAAATATTATGGCTCGACGGAATTCGCGACCCCGGGAACATGGGAACATTAATCAGAACTGCAGAATGGTTTGGATTCGGAGAAATCTGGTGCACCTCAGGTTGTGCCGACCCTTTCGCTCCGAAAGTTATTCAGTCAGCCATGGGCTCTGTTTTCCGAATGCCCGTATTTCAAATGGATGATCAACTGATCAGGGAAAAATGCGCTGACGGCACCTTAAGTATTTACGGAGCAAGCATGGATGGAGATGATTGCAGACAATTGAAGGTTCAAAAACCTTTTGTTCTTTTAATAGGTAATGAAGGTAAGGGTATTTCTCCCACGGCCGGATTTTTTATCAGCCGAAAAATTGCTGTTCCCCGAGTCGGCAACAGTGATTTTCCCGAGTCGCTTAATGCAGCCAACGCCGCTGCAGTTTTAATGTTCAGCCTCAGCGGTTAAACAAAAAGTATGGCATCGTCAGAAGCACACTGTCAACAGGGTGTGGATAAATAAAAAGAGCTAAAAAAAAATAGGAGTAAATGGCCTCGGAAAAAATTTTATTTTCGCGCGAAATTTTGTTACCTCCCAAAGGTTAAACTCAAAAGAAACAAACATATGTACTGGACCCTTGAACTTGCCTCCAGCCTCGAAGATGCTCCGTGGCCGGCCACAAAAGACGAATTAATTGACTTTGCTATCCGTTCCGGTGCGCCTATGGAAGTAATTGAAAACCTTCAGGAAATTGAAGATGAAGGCGAGGTTTATGAATCTATTGAAGATCTGTGGCCGGATTACCCCTCCAAGGAAGACTTCTTCTTTAACGAGGATGAATATTGACATCCAAAACCGAATGAGTATAAAAAAAGCTGCCCTGGGCAGCTTTTTTTATCTGCAGACCACGCCTTTGTCTTTGGCCGCCTCAGCATGACCCATCGAAGCGGCCTTTTCAAGGTCTGAACAACAAGCCTTCATGTTACCCAAACGGTAACAGCACTTACTTCTCATATAATAGGCTTCAGCCTCCGGCTTCAGTTTAACCCATTGGGCAGCGGCCTCCTGCCCCTTATCCCATTTTCCGTCTTCAACATAAACGAGGGTCATCAGCCTCCAGGCCTCCTTATTTGCCGGCATCAACTCCGTTAGATGCCTGAGGTCGTTCAAAGCCATAGGGAATTTACTCTTGCCCTGACTGAAGTAAATTTCAGCACGCTGCAACAACATTTCGGTATTGTTGCGGTCGGTAGCAAGCACCTTGTTAACCTGCTTCAGGGCATCGGCATTCTGACCTTGTTCAAGACTCATTTTGGCGCGTTCCTGCTGAAGTGCAGGATCCTTAACCTTAAGTTTATCAAGCAGCATAACCAGATCCTCTTTCGCAGCAGATGCGAGTCCGGCCTCTTTATTCAGGTAAAAACGCAGTTTGTAAAAGGAGGCGTCTTTAACTCCTCCTCGTTTTTCGAATTCAGCAAGCTGAACCAGCCCCTTTTGCGCCGATGCCTTTCCTCCCAGAGCGAGCAAGGAAGATGCCATTCCGGTATAGGATTCATTGTCGGCGGCATCGGACTTTAAGGCCTCAGAAAAATAGTTCACAGCAGTGTCGTGCTTATCTTTCTTTTGTTTGAGCAAGGCGGCATTTCTCCATCCGGCAGCACTCAATTTACCGGCTTTCATGCCTTGTTCAAAGTCGGTCTCGGCCTTATCTGCCTCGCCTTTAGCAAGCCTCAGCATGGCCCTCATCTCAAATGCACGCGGGCCCGGTGCACCGTTCTTAATGACCTGATTAAGGTCATCAAGTGCCTTATCATGCTCTTTGTTCAACTGGTAGCATTCTGCCCTTAGCAACAACACATCTGCATTCCCGGGCTTCACCTCGAGGGCTTTTGCAAAATCGGCCAAAGCCAGATCCTTTTTACCTGTTTTGAAATAAAATCGTCCGCGGGTGAGCAAGCTCTCAAAATGCCGAGGATCTTTTTGCAAGGCCTGATTAAAATCAGCGAGCGCCCCTACCTGGTCACCACGCTCCCATTTTTCAGTTCCTTTCT
>JBIIMV010000135.1:0-4967 GCA_044337805.1 Bacteroidia bacterium | reverse complement strand
CACCTGAAACAGTTAAACAGAGGAAGGGAAAAGACACAGGCACCATCCTATCATCCTCGATGAGATGAGCCAACACATGAGCTTTCATGTGGTGAACACCTGACAGAGGCAGCTTTCTTGCCCATGACAGTCCTTTGGCAAAAGAAGCCCCCACATGCAGTGATCCCGGAAGACCGGGTCCGCGTGTGTAGGCAACGAGGTTTAGTTGTTCAAGGTTAATGTGAGCACGTTCCATCGCGAGGTTTACCACATGCATGATATTTTTCATGTGAGCCCTGGAGGCAAGTTCCGGCACCACCCCTCCGTGTTTTCCGTGAATTTCCTGAGAAGAAACCACATTGGCAAGGACTTTGCGATGGTTCAGCACCGCTGCTGAAGTATCGTCGCAACTTGTTTCAATGGCAAGAGTGTAAAAGGCTTCTTCGGACACAAGCGTTATTTTTGGCAAATTTACACGGTGAGGCGATTACTCAGGCTTTTAAGATATCTGGTTTTGGTGTTAACCATGACCCTGCTGCTGCTTTGCTCGGGATTGTATGCCTTTTTTCATTCCTCATCCTGTCAGACTGCTCTTGTCTCAGCATTGGCCTCATGGCTAAGCAGGGAATTAAAAACCGAAGTATCCATCGGCAACATCGATTTTGAGCCACTGAGCAAGCTGGTGCTGCGGGATCTGATGATCAGGGATTTACATGGTGATACCCTGATTTTTGTGAAGGAGTTAAAGGTCAGTGAAATGGATTATTCCACCTCGCGAAACAAAGTCTTCCTTGACTATCTGAGTTTGAACAAGGCGAGGATAAACCTCATTCAGTACCCCGGTGAGCAGGATATGAATTTTCAGTTTATTGCCGATTATTTCGACAGCGGGAAGAAAAGCACCGGTCCGTCGAGGCCTTTCTTGCTTAATGCCGGCAAGGTCGTCATTCAGGAAACCGACTTTTCCTATGAGTATCGTCACGACACCAGCAGTTTTTACGGGGTGGATTTCAATCACATCAGAGCAAGGCGTCTGAACGGAGTGTTTTCCCGGCTGGAGGTGATTGACGATTCCATCAATACCCGAATACAGTTGCTTTCACTTTATGAGAAAAGCGGATTTAATCTATACCGTCTTAGCGGAGATTTTGGGATATCAGCCCACCAGATGCATCTCAAGGATATGCTGCTGAGCGCCAACAAAAGTTACCTAAGGGCTGACCTGAAATTCAATACCAAAAGTTGGGACGATTACAATGAATTCGAAGAAAAAGTAAGGATGGATGGTGTTTTCAGGCAGAGCACCCTGGAGATGCGTGATATCTCATGGTTTACCTCCGAGCTAAAGGGCATCAGCAAAGAACTTCAGTTCAGCGGACATATTACGGGTCCGGTGGTGAACATGCGCGGAGACAACATGGACATCAGGTTTGGCAGTCTCACCCGCTTGCTGGGAGATGTTCGTATTACCGGACTTCCGGATGTAGACGCCACCCGGCTCAACATGGATATTCGCTCGCTAAACACCTGTCTCAGCGATCTTGAAGGGATACCATTGCCACCCTTTTCCGAAAAGGAATACCTTGACCTTCCATCGAACTTTGCGCTTTTTGGCAACATACGGTTTGAAGGAATATTTGATGGTTTCTTCCACGATTTCCGCACACAGGGCACACTGAAGACCGACATCGGTGAGTTCGTCACCGACATAGGATTGAAGAGTGAAAACGACAATATTTCCTACGACGGGCAGATAAGAGCAACTGATTTCCGGCTCGGCTATTTCTATGTTCAGGAGAGCGTGGTAGGCAACCTCAGTGCAGACCTCAGCCTGAAAGGAAGAGGCATTACGGTAAGAGACCTCAACATGCAGGTAAACGGGAATGTCAGTCAGCTTGACATATTGGGTTACCGTTACACAGGTATTCAGCTGGGTGGATTGCTGACAGGAAAGTCTTTTGAAGGAAATTTCAGCACCAGAGATCAGCATATTGACCTTGCCTTCAAAGGTCTGGTTGATTTTAGCGGTAAGTTACCCGCCTTTCGTTTTGATGCAGACATAGGCAAGGCAGAGCTTGCAGCCCTCAAAATACTTCCACCGGACCTTGACTTAAGTCTTATTACCAAAGCGAGGGTAGATTTTACCGGAGATCATCCCGACAACATTACCGGAGATTTTGTGCTCGACAACACCACCATCAGCGGCAGGGGAGAGCGGGTAGAATTCGGGAAGGTGAAACTTAAGATGGGAGAGACGAAAGAAGGCAAGCAGGTAGAAATTGTTTCCGATGCCCTAAGCCTTGAGCTAAGGGGCAGGTACCTTCTTTCACGGATGGATCTTCCGGTCAGGAAAATTATCGGGCACTACCTCCCATACATCTCCTGGGCAGCCAATGTAGAAGACCACCACAGCGCCGCATTCAGCTTCAAATTAAAAACGGGCAACATAGACGAGCTCAGCCGCATGTTTCTAAACAGCATTGAGATAGAGCCCAACACCGAAGTGCGGGGGAGCCTCAACGAGAGTCAGCATGCGATCAGCCTCGATGTCAGCGCCCCCTTCATTCGCATCGACAAGCGCGATTTCACCGGCATCAATCTTCATGCAGGAACAGAGAATGGAAAGCTAAACCTCGATGCAGCGCTCAACACCGTATCCATATCCGACAGTTCCCGCATCGATAATCTAAGCTTAAAGGGCAGTGCGGCAGAAAATCATATCAGTTATGCCCTTGGTTTCAGGAACAATTCCGTTAAGGAAAATTATGCCGACATCGCGGGGGAAGCAGATTTCACCGATACCAACCTGATGCAGACAACCTTGAACAGAGCGAACCTGATGGTAGAGGATACCCTTTGGAGCATTAGTCCGGGTAACATGATTCGAACCGATTTTTCCCGCATTGTGCTCAGAGAAATGGTGTTCCGGCATCATGTGCAGGAAATATTGTTTGAGTCGGAGGATGACCTATCCAAGGACATGGAGCTCAACCTCAGGTTTCATCAATTTCAGCTTGGAAACATCAATCCCTTGCTGAAGGCACAGAATTTACAGATTGATGGTGTGTTGGAAGGCGATGCCTCCTTTTCGGGCTTCGAATCCAATCTGGTATTCTCCAGTTCTCTGTCCTTCACAGGCCTCAGGGTCAACGGAGAAAGTATAGGCGATGGATCGGTTATATCGGTATGGAACACCCGCGATGAGAGTATTTCGGTTAACGGACGCTTTTTGCGCGGTCAGTTGCCTACCCTTGCCATCAGAGGATTTTATTATCCCAATCGAAAAGAAGACGACATCGACTTTGAAATCAATCTGCAGAAGACCCAGCTAAAGTTGTTTGAGCAGTATGTGAAAGGGATATTTTCTGATATGCGCGGCTTTGTCAGCGGAGATTTGTTTCTTTCCGGAAGCTCCTCAGCGCCTGTGATTAAAGGAGAGCTGGAAATCATCAAGGGAGGAGCAAAGGTGGATTATATCAATACCAGCTACAGCTTTAACGGAAAGGTTGCCTTTAACCGTAATCTAATAGAGTTGCAGAACATAGCTGTATTCGACGCCAAGGGGCAGGAGGCTGCGGTGAGCGGAACCTTCACACACGAGTATTTCGACAAGATAAAACTCGACCTGTATCTCGTGGCCAATTCCATGATGTGTCTTAACACCACCGAAACCATGAACAACCTTTATTACGGTACGGCTTATGCTTCCGGACAGGTTAGGTTTCACGGCGACCTTGACAACATACGCATTGATATTGTTGCAAAGTCGGAGGCCGGAACACAAATCAACATCCCTCTTTCAGGTCCGGAAGAAATTACCGAATCGGGCATGGTGCGGTTCGTGAAGCGGGAGACCAGGCAGGAAAAGTCCGACGCAGCATACAAAGTAGATATGTCGGGTATTGCCATGACCCTTGAGTTAGAGATAACACCTGCTGCGGAGGTTAAACTCATCTTTGATTCAAAAATCGGAGATGTGATACAGGGAACCGGCAAGGGCAACATCAAAATGAATATCAGTCCCAAGGGAGATTTTGCCATGTACGGCGACTATCAGATAAATACCGGATCCTATTTATTCACCCTTCAGAACATCATCAACAAGAAGTTCCGTATTTCGGAGGGAGGGCTTATCACCTGGACGGGAGATCCCTACAATGCCGACATTAACCTGGAGGCCGTGTACCGCCTGCGCACTTCGCTTTATGATGTGCTGCCCAACGACAGCAGCAAGCAGCGCATACCTGTAGAGTGTAAGCTTCGCATGACAGAGAAGCTGATGAATCCGAACATTAAGTTCGACATAGACCTTCCCAATTCCGACGATAGAATCAGAAACGATGTTCGCAGTGCCATCAACATCAACAACGAGACAGAGCTCAACAAGCAGGTATTCAGTCTGCTGATGCTTGGCAGGTTTTTCCCCCCTTCCGACCGTCCGGCAACCGGCTCACTCGGCATCACCCAAAACACCTCAGAGCTCCTTTCATCGCAACTCAGCAACTGGCTATCCCAGACCAATGAATTTGTTAACCTTGGCGTACGCTATCAGGCAGGCGACCAGATCACCAGTCAGGAGCTGCAGCTTGCCATGTCTACACGGCTTTTTAACGAGCGTTTGTCAATTGACGGGCAGTTTGGTGTGACCAACAATCCGAGCAGGGCAAGTAACCTTATCGGTGATGTGAATGTAGATTATAAAATCAATTCAGACGGGCGTTTCAGGGTAAAGGCCTACAACCAGAGTAACGACAATATGTTGTTTACCAATCAGGGGCCATACCGGCAGGGGGTCGGGATTTTTTACAGAGAGGAGTTTGACACCTTTAATGAGCTGATGAAGCTTTATGCGCGTAAGATTAGTTTTTGGAGAAAAGAAAATGCAAGCAGTAAGGGCGAACCGGCAGGACCATTAACACCATGAATCCACTCCGCAGATTAATGTCTCAAACCGCAGTTTACGGGCTCAGCACCATTATCGGTAGGCT
>JBIIMV010000132.1:0-5000 GCA_044337805.1 Bacteroidia bacterium | reverse complement strand
TCTGTTGGTACCCCTTTATACCCATTTGTTTGCGCCTGCAGAGTATGGAATTGTAACGGAGTGGTATGCCTATGCTGCCTTTCTTGCTGTGGTTTTCACCTACGGAATGGAAACGGCCTACTTCAGGTTTGCCTCACGCAGTGCGGAGAAGGCATCTGTTATTTTCACCACCGTATTCCGCGGCATATTGGGAAGCACCGTGTTTATGTTGAGTGCGACCTTGCTTTTCAGAAAGTCGATATCTGCCGTGTTGGGTTATGCCGGTCATGAGCGGTATCTGGTGTTCTTCATGCTCATCACCGCCTTTGATGCCCTTACGGCCATACCCTTTGCCAAACTGCGGTTAGAGAACAAGGCCATGCTTTTCGCCATTATCCGTTTGGTGAATATTGGTCTGAACATAGGCCTTAACATTTTATTTCTGATGGTTTTGCCGGGGGCAGATTCCGGGTTTAGTCTGGCAGGATTCAGCGGGATAGATTTTATTTTTCTCTCGAATCTCATTGCCTCCGCGGTAAGTCTGTTGTGGCTGTTTCCCTTGCGGGAGCTGCGTAGCCGTTCAGAGCCACAGGTATGGCGCGAGGTTTTTTCCTATGGTTTTCCCTTGTTGTTTGCCGGGCTGGCCGGAATGGTGAATGAGACCCTGGACAGGGTATTGCTCAAGCACCTGCTTCCGGCAGAGGAGGCTCTCAGCTCAGTGGGCATTTACGGCGCCTGTTACAAGGTATCTATCATCATGACGATTTTTGTGCAAACCTTCCGTTATGCAGCCGAGCCATTTTTCTTCAGCCATGCCACAGGAAATAATCCGCAGGAGCTTTATGCACGAGTCATGAGGCTATTTGTTTTTGTCTGCGGCATCATCTATGTTGCCACTCTGGTGTTTATGGATGGGGTACAGCATTTTATTGGTCCGGCCTACCGAAGCGGGTTATTCATTGTGCCTGTGTTGTTGTTTGCCAACTGGTGTTTAGGCATCTATTACAACCTCAGCATTTGGTATAAGCTTGCCGATGCCACCATGGCCGGCGTCTGGATGTCGGCCTTCGGCGCGGTTCTTACCCTTGTTGCCAACTTTATTCTTATTCCCCTGATGGGCTTTGCCGGGGCTGCATGGGCCACTCTGATATGCTATTTCAGCATGATGCTGGCATCCTGGTTATGGGGACAGAAGCGTTATCCGGTGCCTTATGGAGTTGGAAAGATATTGTTGCTGATGGTTTTGGCGGTGTTACTGACCTTGTTGCGAGAGTGGCTTAACAGTACCACCGGCGTTGCCGGTATTCTTCTTTCCATCATCCTTTTGCTGGCGTACCTTGTTGCCGGCCTTTTTATCTTAAAACATGAAATAAAAAGCCTGCTTAAGCCTGCCTCAGTCTGAACGGGTGAGGAGGTAAGGTTATGAACATGACTTGCCTGAGAAAAAGCACAGCCGGTTTCCTCATTTTTGCTTAATAAGACTACTTTTGCCAGAATTGATTGACGTATGGAAGTAAGGGTAAAAGTCATTAACACCTCGGTAAACCCCCTGCCCGAATACCAGACTGCCTTTTCTGCAGGACTCGACATCAGGGCTGCCAACAGCGAGCCTGTGGTGATACCTGCGGGGGGCAGGGCACTGATACCTACGGGCTTGTTTTTAGAAATCCCCGAAGGATATGAAGTGCAAGTGAGGTCGAGAAGTGGATTGGCTTATAAGTCAGGTGTTTATGTACTAAATGCTCCCGGCACGATAGATGCAGATTATCGGGGTGAGGTAGGGGTGATACTGGCCAATGCGGGAGGGGATTCCTTTACGGTAAATACAGGCGATCGCATAGCGCAACTGATACTTACTCCGGTAACAAGATTGTACTGGGATGAGGTTGAGCAGCTGAATACATCAGACCGTGGCCACGGTGGCTTCGGTTCAACAGGAAAAGAATAAACCCGGATTTTGATGAAAGTTATTGTTCCAATGGCAGGTATGGGGAAGCGAATGAGGCCGCATACCCTTACGGTTCCCAAGCCCCTTATTCCCGTTGCGGGGAAGCCCATCGTACAACGGTTGGTTGAAGATATCGCCAAGGTTATTGACGAAAAGATAGAAGAGATTGCCTTTGTGGTGGGTCATTTTGGTGAGGAAACCGAGCGCAGGCTGGTGGAAATTGCCAAAGACCTGGGTGCCAGGGGCAGCATTTATTATCAGGAAGAGGCACTGGGTACCGCGCATGCCATCTTATGTGCAGAGCCCGCACTAAGTGGTCCTGTGATTGTGGCCTTTGCCGACACCTTGTTTAAAGCCGACTTTAAAATCAAGCCTGAGAACGACGGTACGATTTGGGTGCAGAGGGTAGAAGACCCTCGTCCCTTTGGTGTGGTTAAGGTGAACGACGACAATGTCATCACTGACTTTATCGAGAAGCCTCAGGAGTTTGTTTCCGATTTGGCCATTATCGGCATTTATCTGTTCAACGATGGAGAATGGTTAAGGAAAGAGCTGCGGTATCTGATTGACAACGACATCAGGGAGAAGGGTGAATATCAGCTCACCAATGCCCTTGAAAACATGAAAGCCAAGGGCGGAAAGTTTTCTCCGGGAAAAATTACCGAGTGGCTCGACTGCGGGAATAAAGATTCCACGGTGCATACCAATTCCAGGATTTTAAGTTTTCTCAGTGGCGATGACTCACTTCTGGCAGCCGATGTTAAACTGCAGCAGTCTGTGGTGGTGCAGCCCTCTTTCATAGGAAAGGGTGTAACACTGAAAAACGCCGTTGTGGGTCCGTTCGCTTCTGTTGGCGACGGCTGCACCATTGAAAACTCAGTGGTGAGAAACTCCATTATTCAGAACAACACCCGCGTGAAGGATGTCGTGCTGGACAACAGCATGATAGGTCATCATGCCGAGATAACGGGCAAGCCGCTCGATCTCAGCCTGAGCGATTACAGCACCCTAAAACAGTAATGAGTACCCGGCGCTATTTGCTTTTGTGTTTATGGACTGCCGTGATGGTTTTGCCTGCCTGCAAATCATCGCGCAAGTCTGTAGAGAGCAGCGCCGACATAAAAGGCAACCGCAACATTGCCCCACCACTCAGCAAGAACGATTTAGAGCTTATCTATTACTTTCATAATGCCACACGCGAGAAGTTGCTGGGCAATTATGAGGAGGCCATCAGGAATTACCGTAAGTGTCTGAATATTGAACCCCGCCATGCGCCGAGCTGTTATGAGTTAGGCATTATGTTTTTGAATGCCGGGGATGACATCAATGCGGAGGCCTTTGGTAAGGTAGCTTACCAGTCCGATCCCTCAAACACCTGGTATGCCCTTTTTTATGTTGAAGCCCTCAAGCATAACAGAAAATACAGCGATGCCATTAAGGTATACGAGAATCTTGAAAAGCGTTATCCTGAGCGCCGCGAGTTATACATAGACCACAGCAACACTTGTCTGGCAGCCGGCAAAAATGGTGCAGCCCTTGAAGTGCTTGACAAGCTGGAAAAGATTACAGGGCCTTCCATAGAGTTGGTTGGTCAGAAGCAAAAAATTTACCTCATTGACAAAAAACCCGAAAGGGCCCTGTCGGTGATAAAAGAATATATTGAACAGCAGCCTGAAGACCATAATGGTTATCTCCTGCTTGCAGAGACTTACGAAGCCATGGGCCGGCCTGATGATGAGCTGGCCCAGCTGAAGCTTGCCTTACAAAAGTCGCCCGGCGATCCGGAGATCAACCTTTCCATTGCCGAGTTTTACCGCATGAAGCGCGACTATGATTCATCAATGCCCTATTTGCGCGATGCCTTTTCTTCAACCGACCTTGATATAGATAGTAAGATTAAGATATTACTCGGACTTTTTCTTGTATCAGAGAACAACAAAAAGCTTAAAGAAGATGCCTACAGTTTACTTGATGCAGCCATCATTGCCCATCCGAACGATCCCAAGATATATTCTATGTATGGCGATTTCTGCTTTCGTGACAAACGTTATGAAAAGTCCAGAGATTCGTTTCGCAAGGCCATAGAGCTTGATAACAGCAAATTTGCCATTTGGAGTCAATTGTTAATTGTGGAATCAGAGCTCGGTGATTTCGATGCCATGGTAAAAGAGGCGCAGGAGGCCAGAGATATATTCCCCAACGAGCCCTCGGTTTTGTTGTTTCTCGGCATTGCCCAGTTACAGAAGAAGCAGCCAGCAGATGCCGTTCGCAGTTTAAATGAAGGATTACAACTCGTTGTCGACAATCCGCCTCTTGAGGCACAGTTTCAGGCCAATCTGGGCGATGCCTATTACCGTACCAAGCAATACGGCAAGAGTGATGATGCTTATGAGGCGGCACTGAAGATCAATCCCAAAGACACCTATGTGCTGAACAACTATGCCTATTACCTTTCGCTCAGGAAAGAGAATCTGACTCGAGCGGCGGAGATGTCGAAGCAGACGGTAGACATGCAACCCGGAAACGCGAGCTATCTCGACACCTACGGTTGGATATTGTATACCCAGGAGAAATATACAGAAGCAGAGCAATGGCTGATAAAGGCGGTAAAAGCCACACCCAACCCAGGCGGTGTTATTCTGGAGCATTACGGAGACGTCTTATACAAGCTTCGCGATGAAAACGGAGCCCTTGATTATTGGCGCAGGGCAAAAGAGGCAGGTTCGGCATCCGAGTTTTTGGACCAGAAAATCAGAGAACTAAAACTCATTGAGTAAGAACGGCACATACCTGCGCATTGCTTCTTCACCTTTGGCGATATGCCTGATGGTCTTCATTGTTTCGGCCTCTTTACCCTCTTGCCGCAGCAGCCGAAAAGCAACAGCAAACAGGAGTGCCGACACAACGGGCGTAAATGAGATAAAAGCCATAGAGGCAAAGTCGAAGCGCACCCTGATAAACGAATTAAAGTCCAACGAATTCAGGTTTGAATATCTCAGTTCAAAATTCAGTGCCAATGTTGATCTGAACGGGAAGGTACAGAATGTGAATGTCTCGGTAAGAGCGCGTCGCG
>JBIIMV010000400.1:0-2551 GCA_044337805.1 Bacteroidia bacterium | reverse complement strand
TGCCGGACGCTTTAGCCTTTGCAGACTATACAGAAGAGCAGACAGAAGCATCCGTGATGAGATGTCCGGTGCCCGATTATTCCATCGCAATGGAAGCGTTGATTACAAAATTAAAATCTGAAGGCGACAGTTGCGGAGGCGTGGTGCACTGCGTGGTAAGCGGGATGCCGGCAGGGATTGGCGAGCCTGTATATGACAAACTCAGTGCGAGACTGGCGTCAGCCATGATGAGTATCAATGCAACACGCGGAATAGAATTCGGCAGCGGATTTCAGTCAGTGGGCATGAAAGGGTCTGAGCATAACGATGCCTACCACATGCGTGGAAAAGAAATCACCACGGCAAGCAACAAAGCAGGAGGCATACAAGGTGGGATCAGCAATGGCAACGAGCTCAGATTTAACGTTGCCTTTAAACCACCATCCACCATCTCCAGGGAGCAATCGACTGTAAACAAGCAGGGCGAAGATGTGGTGTTACAGGCAAGGGGAAGGCACGATCCCTGTGTGGTGCCCCGCGCGGTGCCGATAGTAGAAGCAATGTGTGCCCTAACCATAGCAGACCTTGTGCTCATGCAGGGAGCAAGAATCTGGTATCGCCAACAAATTCAATCATAACACGTTTTTCAAATATGAAAAAGTTCATTAAAATATTTACGGTGGTCCTGCTGGTCCTCCTGGGATTACTCATTGCATTGCCCTTTATTTTCAAAGACAAGATCATCGGTATTGCCAAGGAAGAAATAAACAAAAACCTAAATGCGAAAGTTGATTTTGGCAACATGGATTTGAGCTTATTAGGCACCTTTCCGAACCTCAGCTTCAGCATAGAAAATGTGAGTGTAAGTGGAAAAGATGCATTCACGGGCGATACACTCCTTGCGCTCCCGCGCATGAGCCTTAGCCTCGATATCATGAGTGTTGTGAAAGGAGGGCGCATAGATATTATTTCCATCCATCTTGAAAAACCCAGAATAAAAGCCCTGGTGTTGAAAGACGGAAAGTCAAACTGGGATATTACCATACCCGATTCCGCAAAGAGCGCAGAAAAGAAAGAGCCTTCAAAATTTCATCTTTCACTAAAGCAGTTCACCATCACAGAAGGGTATATCGTTTATGATGACAGGCAGGGAAACATGAAAGCCATCCTTGCAGGATTGAATCATGAACTCAGCGGAGATTTCACCCAAGACATTTTCAACCTGGAGACCACAACGAAAATGGAGGCCATGGATTACTGGTATGGTGGTGTCCATTACCTGAAAAAGGCAGTAACAGACTTAAAGGTGACACTGGGCATGGATATGATCAACAGCAAATACACCTTTAAAGAAAACACCTTTAAAGTAAACGCACTGGAATTTGGACTAGATGGCTGGCTGGCCATGCCAAAGGAAGATATTGATATGGATTTGAAATTTTTGGGGAAACAGGCCACGTTCAGAGATTTTCTCTCACTTGTACCCGGAATCTATTCGGCCTCGTTCAAAGATGTCAAGACTTCAGGCAATCTATCCTTCAGCGGATATGCCAAAGGTAAATACAGCAGTAAGACATTACCCCAGTTTGGATTACAGCTCCTGATTGGCAATGCAAGATTTCAATACCCATCATTACCAAAAAGTGTAGAGAAGATAAACATCGATGTTCGCGTGCAATGTCCTGATGGTATTCCTGACCACCTGGTTACCGACATCAGGAAATTCAATTTGGAGATCGCAGGAAATCCCTTCGACATGAAGATGATGATACGCACCCCGGAGAGCGACCCGAACATTGACGGCATGATAAAAACGAGTCTGGATCTTGGCAGCATCAGAGACGCGATACCGATGGAGAAATCAGACGAGCTGAACGGGAAAATAACAGCAGATGTAAAACTCAAGGGTGCCATGAGTGCCATACAAAAAGAGCAGTACGATCAATTTGAAGCAAGAGGCAACATGGGAATACAGAACATGAGATACAAGAGCAGCACCCTCTCCTACCCTATCAGCATCCGCAGCGCCTCTATGGATTTTAGTCCGGCTGCGCTGGACCTCAAATCCTTTGAAAGCAATATTGGAGAGAGCGATATCAGCATGAAAGGAAAATTGAGCAACTATCTTGCCTGGTTTCTCAAAAACGAAGCACTGGAAGGAAATGTAAGCATCAGTTCCGGCAAACTTAATCTCAATGAATTGATGGGCCCTGAGGAAGAAGGAGACACAGGTAGCGATAGCGGCAGTACAGGAGTGCTGGAGGTTCCTGCAAACATTGGCTTCCTTGCGGATGCCAGCATCAGAGAGCTGGTCTATGATAACCTGAACATCAAGAATGTGAAAGGATCGGTAAAGCTGAACCGGGGAAGCATCACCCTCAACAATCTTGTGATGGAGCTTATGGGCGGCAATATGAGCCTTAGCGGATTATACAGCAGCGTTAATCCGGTTATGCCCGAGTTCAGTTTCGAGATGAAGATCAGAGACTTTGATATTCCTGAAACATACAAAAGTTTTGTAACGGTGCAAAAGCTATCAGGCGCCGCCAGGTATGCCAGGGGCAAATTCAGC
>JBIIMV010000399.1:0-2560 GCA_044337805.1 Bacteroidia bacterium | reverse complement strand
CAAACGAAGCGGTACCCTACGAACCGGGCCGAAACGATTACTACAGAGAGTTTTCCAGAACCATAACCGTAGGAACATTCTTCTACCGCGACTCCATAAAAAATGTTTATTCCAACAACATCAACCTTATTGCGCGCATCGAGAATCCTGTGGTGAATACCATAAACAGAGCGCAGGGCTCATTTGAGCTGGATTGGGTAGGTGACAGTATCATTGCCGACTCCTACGTGATGGTTACCCTGAAAAGCCTTGCCGATACCTCCAAAAAAGAGGTTTTCTATCAAAGGTCTCTCGGCGCAGGGAGCCTTATCATGGGTCTTGACAAGCTGAACCAACTTCCGGCAGGACCTGCCATTATCAGAACCGAGAGGTATTTTGAAAAGAAGGCCACAAGTGCAAGTCCGGCAGGAGGACTTATCCGATCAAGATACATAGCGCCTGACAGGAATATTAGCCTGCTCTAACAGCCTTCACTTCTTCAGATGAAGCTCCGGCATTCGGCCATTTGGCCTTCGTAGACGCCCGGAAATACCGGAGTCAGTACACGGCGAAGGACAAGATGAAATTCCCGCGGCTTGTATTTTTTGCGGCATTGCCTTACTTTTGATTATTGAAAGCTGAAGCATCTTCAGCCAAACAAGCCCCAACCCAGCATGAGTGAACCAACGAATGACCTAGAGAGATATTTCAGGTCTAACGATAAGCGCCTGATTTACAAGTGGATGCATTACTTTGAAGTATATGAAAGGCATTTCAGTAAATACAGGAACAGGGAAGTAGTGATATTGGAGATAGGTGTTTTTCAGGGAGGAAGCCTGCAGATGTGGAAAGAGTATTTTGGAGACAAGGCCAGGATATACGGACTCGATGTAAATCCCGAGTGCAAGAAGCTGGAAGAAGAGAACATCAGGATATTTACCGGATCTCAGTCAGACCGAAACTTTCTGCGCAACCTCAAGAAACAAATTCCCAGGATAGACATCCTGATAGACGATGGAGGTCATACGATGACCCAGCAGATTGTTACCTTCGAAGAGTTATACGATCATGTAAAAGACGATGGGGTGTACCTTTGCGAAGACATACACACCTCATATTGGTTGAAATTTGGTGGCGGATACCGCAGAAGAGGCACCTTTATTGAGTACACCAAACATTTCATCGACCGCCTGAACGCCTACCATTCGGAGCAGAGTAGCCTGCAGGTAAGTGATTTTACGCGCACCACCAACTCCATACATTATTACGACAGCATCATTGTACTGGAGAAGCGCAGGCGGGTAGAGCCTTATCAAGAGAAGACCGGAACTCCATCTTTTGTGGCAGCTTCGGTGCCTGACAGTCCGGTTTTTCGTTTGAAGCAGAAAACCCTGAACCTTGCTTTAACAGCGAGCAACAAGCTACTTCGCTTTTTCAGACTCGGAAGTGTGAAATGGAAATAGGCTGCGTTTGGGCCTGAAGCATGCCGATGTTTTTTTGCCGAAGCCATAAGCCCTGTGAGGTACATGCAGCAGGGGAATGCTGTACAGACCATGTTGGCTATTGCTCTTTTTTAAGAATTCAGTCAACGAAAAACTGAAATATTATATTTGTCAAAAAAACCTATGAAGCATTTTAACTTTTTCAGAGCTTTTTTACTCCCTGCCTTCCTGACAGTCTTTTCTGCCTGGTCGATGGCTCAGTCGGTAGTTTCCGTTACACCCGACAGTGCAGGACTTGGCGATGTGGTTGTCCTTCAAATTACTGCCAGCAGCGGTCACAATTTTTATTTCAATCAGGCGACTACCGTGCTAAGCAGGGCAAATGGTATGACCATTTCTCCCGATTCTGAATCTATCATTAACGATACCACCATCGTGGCTCAGTTTACCATCCCGAACAATCCGCTCTACATTGGTTTTTGGAATGTAGAGGCAGACTATCCCTTCATTGCTCCTCTCATCAATGGTTTTGAGGTCGGTGGTGTACTTACCGGTGAGCGTGAAGAAATAGCCTCTCGTCCCGTCCATACCTATCCCAATCCATTTTCAGACAGGCTTACCTTTGATTTCGGTGAGCTCGAAAACGAAGTGCTTACCCTGCAAATTACAGATCTTACCGGTCGTGTGGTGAGACTCGAAAATAATATCA
Organism: Bacteroidia bacterium; assembly: GCA_044337805.1. Lineage (GTDB taxonomy): Bacteria > Bacteroidota > Bacteroidia > UBA4408 > UBA4408 > JBEGML01. The sequence continues at coordinate 430 of JBIIMV010000399.1, read as the reverse complement.
CCTCCGGTTTATTCACCCTGGATACCGGTGATCTGAGTAATCAAATGTACCTGTACACCCTGTTCTCAGAAGAAAAGGTGAGGGCTCACGGGAAGCTTTTGTTACAACGTTAATAAACGTCGGTTTGTGCTTAGGGTTCAGGGCGGATGAATTTAGAGGCGCTCTCATTTTTTGTTCGAAAACATAAGCTTTCGGCGGCGTTCATTGTTTTGTCACTGTGGCTCCTTGCCGCGGGCCTTACTTATTATTTTCAGGGAAGATATTTTGAAGCAGGCATAAGTCTGCGTCTCAGGTCACAGGCCTTGAAGGTCTTTCCTTCCTCGGCGAACGGCAAGACCCGCAATCCGACTTTCAGTCCGGAAAACGAAGCTTTGTTGCTTAAAGACCTCAGCCTCTCTGCGATACCCTTCGATTCCATTGTACAGTCAGA
>JBIIMV010000398.1:0-2573 GCA_044337805.1 Bacteroidia bacterium | reverse complement strand
TGATTTTAAGCGGGAAGATTTCATTGTCAACGAAGCTATTTACAGTGAAAATTTGTCCTATGGAGGCCTTGTCGAAGTTTATCGTGCGTGCGAAATAAAATGCAGACAGCATATCCTGAACCCCGGAAGGCACCTTAAAAACCTCCCCGTTTGAAATAACTTCATTTTTATAATGATTAAAAACCTGATTCTGATTGATTTTGTAGCCACCTTCATCTACCCTTCTGAAAAACGCCATTGGAACGAGAGCCTCGCGGTCAATAAAAGTTTCATATCGGTCGCGAACCTTGAAAAACCAATCGAATGCACCTTTTGAATATCCCGTTCCAACAGCATGATAGGTTGACCGGCCCCCGAACATCCTTGCCTCTTTTTTAATCTCAATAACGGCCTCTCCTGCATCAATAAATCCATAATGCAGGCGGTATTTTAATTTCTCACCCTCCACAAATGCGCGATTCTGGACAGGGTCGAAAGGAGTGGATGAAAATGGGTTCTCCGTTTTAAATGATATGAGTAGCATTGCTGCAAAAAAACCGAAAATCGAAGCAGAAGCTAATTTTAATCCGGTATTCATAACAAAAATCTGAACGTGATAATCAGATTATGCAAACAGCAGGCCAAAACCTAAATCAGTGAACAATATTCACAATCTTGCCGGGCACCACAATCATTTTTTTGGGCTTTTCTCCACCCAAAACTTTACCTACTTCCGGAGAGCTTAAGACACGCTCTTCTATTTCGGAATTGGAAATTCCTAAAGGAATCTCAATTTTGAATCTGGTCTTACCATTGAATGAAACCGGATAATCAAAAACTGACTCACTCAGAAATTTTTCATCGCATAAAGGAAAAACAGCATCATGAACTGTTCCGTTGTTACCCAGCTTGCTCCATAGTTCTTCAGCAAAATGTGGAGCAAAGGGCGCAATAAGAATCACCAAAGGCTCCAGAACCTCGCGTTTCCGGCATTTAAGTTCTGTTAGTTCATTAACACATATCATGAAGGAGCTGATACAAGTGTTGAAAGAGAATCTTTCTATATCCTCAGTAATTTTTTTAATGGTTTTATGCAGCACCTTCTTTTCTTTTGGCTCCGCTGCCTGAGTGATCAATGCCCATTGGTGATTGTCGTGAAACAGTCTCCAGAATTTGCGCATAAATCCTGCCACACCGGAAATACCACTTGTGTTCCATGGTTTGGATAGTTCAATCGGTCCCAGAAACATTTCATACATGCGCAGGCAATCGGCTCCGTACTTTTCAACCATTTCATCCGGGTTTACAACATTCCACTTTGACTTCGACATTTTCTCAATCTCAGTTGTTACAAGAAAGCGCCCACCTTCAGAAACGAACTCTGCATCTGCGAAATCGCTTCTCCATTTTTTCAATCCATCCAGATCTAGCTCAAGTGAAGCATTTACGAGAGAAACATCAACTCTCACACTTGAGGTTTTCTGCTCTCCGACCAAACCGGCACTGATAAATTTTCCTTCTTCATTCCTATGTATGAAACAGGAAACTCCCTGAATCATTCCCTGGTTGATAAGCTTTTTCGCAGGCTCATCGAAAGGCAGGAAACCAAGGTCAAATAGGAATTTGGTCCAGAATCGGAAATACAATAAATGTCCGGTAGCATGTTCTGCACCGCCCATGTATAAGTCAATTTGTTGCCAGTATTTAATTTTATCAGGTCCGGCAAATGCTTCCCGGTTATCCGGATCCATATAGCGCAGGTAGTACCATGAGGAGCCGGCCCATCCGGGCATTGTTGTATACTCGTATGGGTACTGCTGTTGATACATCCAATCCTTTGCTCTGGCAAGAGGAGGATCTCCGCTTTCGGTGGGAAGGAAAGAATCAATCTGTGGAAGAACTAGCGGCAGTTCATGATTACTGAGCGGATGAGGGATATCATTGTCGTACCAAACAGGAAAGGGTTCACCCCAGTATCGCTGGCGGCCGAAAGCAGCATCTCTCAGGCGGAATTGGGTTTTCCGATATCCAAATCCTGCCGCTTCGATTGCAGAGATGGCACTTTCAACAGCAACCGCAACCTCCAACCCATTCAAAAAATCGGAGTGAATCATTTTTCCGGATTTGGCCTCATAGGCCTCCTTTGTAACATCACCTCCCTCTACAACCTGCTGGATAGGCAAGTTAAACTCACGGGCAAATGCATGGTCACGGGCATCATGACCGGGAACGGCCATCACTGCTCCTGTTCCATATCCGGCCAGCACATAATCAGCAACCCAGACAGGGATAGATTTTCCTGAAAATGGATGCACCGCATAGGCTCCGGTAAACACACCACTCACCGTTTTAACATCGGCCATTCGCTCCCTTTCGGTTCTTGCCGTAGCTTTCTGAACATATTCGGTAACATTGGCCAATTGTTCTTTGGTCGTGATGGCCTGAACAAGGTCATGCTCCGGCGCAATAACCAGAAAGCTGACTCCAAAAATAGTATCGGGGCGGGTAGTGAAAACTTCTATTTCCTGCTCATGATTACTGATTTTAAATCTAAGTTGCGCTCCTGCTGATTTTCCAATCCAGTTTCTCTGCAA
>JBIIMV010000397.1:0-2574 GCA_044337805.1 Bacteroidia bacterium | reverse complement strand
GAACAAACACCAGACGCTATTTCTCTGGAGAATTTTCATCCATCAGGAAAAACGGCATTGATTGTGGGGAATGAAATTGAAGGTATTCCACACAGCATCAGCACATTATGTGACCAAACACTTGTTATTCAGCAGTTTGGCGCAAAAAAATCAATAAATGTTGCCGTTGCTGGCGGTATTGCCGGTTGGTGGCTCAGCGTAAAACTTAGAGGTACTTAGTTTTTCTTTTTACCCTTGGTTTCATCCTCCCGCTTCAGAGCGTAGTACTCCTTGTACATTTTTTTGAGGTCGGCATTCACCTTATTGGTGTAAATAACGTCATAAAGAAACTCTCGCTGCATGCTGTTGAATTTCACTTTAGCGATAGGCTTGTTCAGTACAGAGGTATTGAGTTTCGGCACTTCGGCAAAAAGGGCAACCTCAGCAGGGAAAACAAAAGCGAGATTGAGTTCTTTGGGCACAAAAGCGTCAATTTCCACAATTTTCTGAACATATCCCTTTTTCCCAATGAGCAAGGTATACTTTTTATCCAGAGACAACTTGAAGGAGACTTTACCTTTTTTATCTGTAAAATGACTGGCGATCAGATGATTATTTTGATTGAGTACTTTAATAATCACCCCTTTAATTGTTTTCTTTTCATCCGCTTTATCAGGGCCTTTGGAATCACGAATTAACGCATCGATCTGCAAAAAGTATTTTTTGGGATCTCTTGAGGCAGTATCCGTTTGAAAGGCAATCAGCTCTTCTGTGTCAGCGGCGAAAATATTTCCGGAAAAAGACTGCAGAAAAAGAAACATGACCAAGCCGATTCGTAGCATGAATTTAGAGGTAAGTCTCATGGTAGTTTTGGTATTAATGGGAACATTCATCATGCCTGATATCAATTAACCCTCTAAATTAGGATGCAGTTCAATTGGAAAATGTCGGCTTGCCTTCCTGTTTTCAACAAGGTGTGGTTAATGAGGTTATTGAAGCAAAGACTTCACACTTTCATCACTCAGCTTACGGAATTCCATATCCTTTTTTGCCATTTCCTTAAGAGAAGCATCTTTTGCAAAGGCGTTATTGAGATTTTTAACCACTCCTGCTGCATCAGATTTACGGGCAGAAATAACGGCCTTCAGGTAATTTCCCATTGGGGTATCAGCATCTTTTCCGGCCTCTAAAGTACTCAAAGCGGCGTCAGCATTACCATTCAACAGTTTAGCCAATGCCGAGTTGAAAGTATTGGCCGAACCATAGTTAGAGACAGCCTGGTCATATTTTCCTCTCAAAATATTGATACGACCCATATTGTATGATGGCTGTGTTCCTGCAGCCATAGCTGAGGCGTAGAGTTCAGCCGCCTTATCCCTGTTACCATTTTTCATGGCAATAATGCCTAGGTTGTTTATGATAGCGGTATTTGACGGATCAATTTTAGATGCTTTTTCAAACTGCGCGCCGGCTTCGGAGATTTTATTCTGCATGAGGTAAAGACAGCCCAGGTTATTGGGTCCTCTCCAATCATTGGGGTGAACGCGGCTGAGGTTAACATAAATAGTCATTTGGGTATTCATGTCAGCAGTGATAGAAGCCGCATACATCAGTTCCTCATTGGTAAGAGAGTCGGGCATTGACACTGCCATCTGGCTTAATTGAGCATCAGATTTGCATTTCTTTTCAGCACTTACAGAAATTTTAGACCTTCTAAGTGCAGGTAGAATCTGATCTTTAATTTCGGTGTAAGCCATAGAGATATTCTTAATCTCCTGCTCACGCTTATCATTGTCAGAGTATGTTGAAAGAATGCGTAAAATCATCTCTTTGTCTGGTACTGAAGATACTTCCATCTTTTGCTTAAACCCTTCCCAATCTTCAGGAGTTGAACTCACCTGAAAGAATTCCTCCATCAGTGATGTTTTGGTAACTTTCATGTTGGGTTTACCGGACTTTGACTCTGAAAAGGCGGTGTCGGAGCGCTCAACTAAGAAAGAAAGACCATTTTTCCTGAGAAACTCAGCAAGATTGGCAGCAGATGCCTTGCCTCTGTCCTGAGCGAGGTTCGCATTTTTATCAGTTTCACCATCAGGTGAAGCGTATGCAGAAATCGAAACACCTTTAATGTCATAATTTTTTGTGTAGGAAAGCACTTTCTTTCCCTTTTCATCCATTACAGGGGTTTGACTGTTCTTGAGAAAATCAAGCAGGGCTTTCACATCATCCGCTTTCAATTCCTTGTCACGAATTTTTGACTGACTAATGTCGAACATGATGTCACCTTCAATTGACATTGGCACAATTCGTGGCATCTTTTCAGTACCCATAATGGCCTGTTCGTCGCTTATGGCCAATAGAGGAGTAACAATGGTCATGTCAGCAAGCTTTGGCACTTCAACCTCTTTCTTAACCTTTTCCTTTTTAGATACACTGGCTTTTGCAACAAATTCAGCCATTTTCATTTCAGGCTGGTAGGCAACCTTCTCTTTGTAAGTGAAGCCTGTTTCGGTTTTTTTAGCTACGACAATTGCTTTTCCTTCCTTCACTTTTTCTCCCTGGAATACAATGGGCTTAAGGGCTTTTTCTCCGCCG
>JBIIMV010000395.1:0-2587 GCA_044337805.1 Bacteroidia bacterium | reverse complement strand
TTCAATGGAAACCGTAATCCTTTTGATGTTTTTACGGTAAATACGACCTGTTTTCTCATCCTCTTCCACGATCTCTGCATCTTCCCAACGTGCTTCGGAAATAAGATTCTTGATGTTTCTGCCGAATTCTTCTCTGTTAGATAATCCATTGAATTCTATGCTAGCCTCTTTGGGCTGTCCGCTCAACACCATATAAAAAGACATCAGGTGTACGTCAACATCGTAATCAAAATTCGGAATAACGGGAATGGGTAAATTGGCATTCAGGAATTTCTCTAGCGGCAGGTAAAAGTCATTTTCGAAATTGCCGCAAAAGGCGATACTTGGCAATGGAATATCCTTGGCACGAAATTCAAAAGGCCGGTTGACCGTCCGTAAATTTCCCCCATCTTTCGTTTTGGCCTGCACACTAATCTTAAGTTCCTGGTTGTTTTTAATTTCTCTGTTGCTGACACGTATTACATATTTGCAATCCGAGGTTTTTGTTAATTTTCCGTGTGATATACTGGCTTCTATGTCTTCGCACCTGAATCCGGGTACTGAAATGGTAACAGGGTTGTCGAGCCCAATGTAAACAATATTCATCCTCTCGGCAGAAGCATTGATATTGGCTCCCTTGAGCAAATTCTCCAATTCTGCTCTCGCATTTTTTTCCTTTTTTTCTGCTTCCTCTTTGAGCCTTAGGGCCATTTGTTCGTTTTTCTCTGCCCGTAACAACAGCTCTTTCTGTATTCCTTCATGTTTGATGGCCTGTTCTGCCTGCTCAATTGTTGCTCTCTGAGATTGAAAAACAAAATAGAAAATGACCATAAACAAGAGATATGGTCTGATTTTATTCCATCGGGTCAAATCCCTGCATTGCCTCATGAAAAGATGGAAATCGGCAAGATGCTCGACGGTGTATTCGGGAGATATCTTCTTGAGCCAGGCAATATGAGGTGGATGCTGCTGCTGCCAGCGCTGATACAATTCATACAAGCCGGCCGGCAATAAATACTTACGCTGCCTGAATCGTTCCCATGGCAACGTAAATGATTTAAATCTCTGGGTATAATTTGCTTTCCATGTTTTTAGCGGCTTCTCTATTTCGTGCCATGTTTGCACATTCGCATCTTCTTCCAAAACCCATTGCTCCACAATTTGCCAGTTTCTGATTAGACTTTCATGAGTGATGTCAAGGATAGTATCCGGTGCAAGCTGTGCGCTTGATTCACTTAAAAATGGTCTGATAAAACTATTCCCTTCTTCCCGAAAACGACGCACTGCTTTATTGAACTTTTCCAGACTGATGCTGCTGTCATTCAGCAAGTCCATGACCTCTGAAACAGTTGCTCTTCGCCTGACAATGCGCCCGCGATCAAGCTGCGTCAGCGATTGAAACAGCACCTTGATGATACCTAGTTCCGCTGTCTTCTCGTCTTCCGCACTTTGTTGCCCGGTTGGCGAAAAATCGTAGAGCAATTCGTTGGCATGTGCATTCAGGATATTCCCGATTGCGGCATGTTCATAAAAACGCCGTTTGTTTGCGGGCAACATGCTCAACCACTTTGTAAAGGGCTCCTTGTCGCTTGCAGGAAGGTATTTTTCTGCTAAGCCTCCTGCCATTGCAAGGTGAATTAAATCGAGTTGCTCCTTTCCATTACCGGCAAGCTTCCACATCCTGTTCAAGGCGTGTTGTAAAATCGGGAGCTGATCAAAACCATCCTTGAGGCTGTTGAGCAATACCTGCACCAGTCGCTTGTTCACTTTTCCGCCTGCAAGCTGGGCCGGACCTTCAATCACCTGTTCCAACTCCTGGCGTTTGAGCCTGGGAACAAAAAACTGGGAATACCCAATCGCCTCAGGCAAACCGCGAAAGGCAGCACACTGTCCGATGTAATCGCTGCGCATGGTACACACCACATAGACCGGAATGTTTTGCGCAACGGCAAGGCGGTAGGTCTCGAGCAGGATATTCACCGTCTGCTGACTTTCAATGGAAGGATTGCCCTTGTGGTAGTTTTCGGGATTGGTAAAAAACTCCTCAAACTGATCGGCCAGGATGAGCAGGTTAGCACCTTTCCGTCGCATGGCCCTGCGTTGTGCTTCATCAGCCTGCTGCCATTCATGGCTGTTTTCGTCAATGTAGCAGGGAGAGTTTTTATACAGATCGATGAGCGCCGAGAAGCCGAAGCTCAGCTCCTTTTGCGTTTGCTGAACATCGTTTAAACCGAGTTTATGATTCAGCGAGGCCGCGAGGTTTTTCAGTGGGGAACGTTCCGGCCTGAAGTCGGCCACCAGCCATTGATTGTATTTGGCTTTGAAGAATCCGGCCTTGGCATAGGGAATGAGTCCGGCAAATACCAGCGAAGATTTCCCATCGCCGCTGGCCCCGTTCACCATCAGGAATTTCTTTTCTTCGAGGCGCTTCACCATGCGCTCCACCTGCATTTCACGTCCCTTAAAGAAGATACTTTCTTCTTCTGTAAAAGGACGAAGGCCGGGGTAAGGACTGAGGGCAGACATGGGCAAAGAGGGGCAAATTTAATTAATACATTTAACCGGAAGCGCAATTATTTGGTGAACGTAAAATAACAAATAACCTATA
>JBIIMV010000396.1:0-2587 GCA_044337805.1 Bacteroidia bacterium | reverse complement strand
ACACGAATTGGAGGTATTAGTTCAGGCAATTTCAGCAGCCTGAATCTTGGTCTTTCCACCGGCGATCAACCAGATTTGGTTATGGCAAACAGAAAAATGTTATTCGAAAACCAGCATTTACCTTCAGAAAAAATCGCCACCATAAAACAAATCCATTCCAATAAGGTCATCAATATTTCAGAGCCCGGCCATCATCCGGAAGCAGATGGAATGATTACCGAAAGAAATCATCTTTTTCTATGCGTCTCCTCAGCTGATTGCGCATCGGTTCTTTTAGCTGATAAACATGGACGTGGTGTTGCCGCTCTGCACTCAGGCTGGAGGGGAACCTGTCAGAACATTGTCTCCCAGGCATTGATGCAGTTAAAGGAAAAGTTTGCCATTAACCCCGCTGACATTCTTGCATTTGTTGGACCTTGTATTGGACCCCAGGCCTTTGAAGTTGACGAAGACGTTTACTCAAAGTTTAGTGCAGAATATTTTGTAAAAAAAGAAAATAAATGGCTTTTCAATATGAAAGAAGTAATCAAAGATCAACTTACATCAGATGGAGTGCCTCAGCATCAGATTGAAGTTTCTGCTCATTGCACATTCTCCGAACCTGAAATCTTCTATTCATACCGCAGAGACAAAGGAAACACAGGCAGACTTTGGGCTGTAATAGGAATTACCGGCTAGGCAACGCCATCAAGCATCTTTCGGATATAATCCGGATGATATTTTTCCTCAAGCCTGATGATATTCGCCTTGTCAGCAAAAGGTACTGGTGAAGACTTAACCGTAAGCCGGATAAAATGATGATGAAATACGCCCCTGCAAATCATCACAGGCTTAATATCCTGATGACTGAGCATTCTTTCCTTTACTCTGATATAGAGATCAAAGTCAGCTGCCTGAATTCTCTCATCCCATAAACCCACCTTTTCAGGAACATTAGACCTCATGACAATACTGTTTCCAACGAATCCGGGAACACAAACAGTACCATGTGCGGTCCAACGCCTCGCTGAAAACTTTTTCCATTCACCATACATCAAATGGTGCATCGCCAAAAGTCTTCTGCTGACTCCTGGAACAATCCGACAAGCATTACTTACAATATTCCATCTTCGCCTCAGGCTTACTGTCTCAGAGGAATTACCTGCATTCTCAATTCCTGAAGGAGTAATCACATCCAATCCATTTTGCTCCATGGCCTGTATCAGGTGCACGTCCCAAAGCGGAGGAACAATGATATCGTTATTCAAAAATGCAAAATAAGGATAACGGGCAATCCCAATTCCCTGATTTTGGGTAAAAGGATAGCTATAGTTGGCAGTATTTCTGATTACCCTTGCACCAACTGACTCAAAAAAATCACCGCTTCCGTCGTTCGATGCGTTGTCGATTACAATCAACTCAAACTCCTGTAAGGTGTTTTGCTTAAGGAAAGACCAAAAAATACGGTTCATTTCCAACTGGTTGTGTACGGCTGTGATAATACTGAGCACGGCCAAATGTAAGTGAAATTTAATGTTGAGGCAGCCAATCATTACCTTTGACACAAAACAAAAGCTTGAGAGCATTTCTCCGACTTCTTCGGTTCGCGAGTCCCCTTGGTTGGGACACCTTCAGATATATCTTGTTCTCTTCAGCAGCAGTGATTTTCGGGCTATTCAATTTTACTTTGTTTATCCCTCTACTTGATCTTCTTTTCAACACAGTTGCTCCCGCGGCAAGCAGCACTCCGCCTGAGTTCAGCCTTTCTTTCTCAGGGTTTAAAGGATGGTTTTTCGGAAATTTCTCTCAAATTATTGCGGCCGAAGGGAAGCCCGCTGCACTGAAATTCCTCTGCTTGGTCATATTTTGCTCAGTCCTTTTTGCCAATGTTTTTAAATTTTTGTCCCAAAAAGTTCTGACTACGCTAAGGACGCGTCTGGTACAAAACCTCAGAAATCAGGTCTACGACAGACTTCTACAACAGGATTTAAGATTTTTTCACAAAAGAAGAAAAGGAGAACTTCTGTCGACGCTGAGTAATGATGTTCACGAAATCGAGAACTCCGTCGTCAGCTCCATACAGATGGTTTTCCGTGAGCCACTGATGATAGGAGGTTTCTTTTTTCTGCTTTTCTCTCTCTCCTATAAATTAACGCTCTTCACACTGATTTTGCTTCCTCTTTCTTTTTTGCTTATTGCTGAAATTACCAGAAGACTGAAGCATGATGCCAGAAAAAGCCAAGAAATTCTTGGCAGGTTGACCGCTATTTTGGAAGAAACCCTGTCGGGAATCAGAGTAATCAAAGGCTTTACGGCCGAAAAGTTTGCGGCAGACAGATTCAGATCCGAAAACGCTGCCTACCGTAAGGTTCTGAAATCAATGCTCAATAAAAGGGAACTTGCCTCGCCAATGTCGGAATTTCTCGGAGTCGGAGTTCTAACCCTGATATTCCTCTACGGTGGCCTTCTTGTTATTCAACATCAATCAGAACTTTCCGCAAGTGAATTTATCACATACATTATCCTTTATTCCCAGATTCTGATTCCTGCTAAGAACATTACCACTGCCGTAACAAACATCCAGAAAGGAATGGTTTCAGGAGAACGA
>JBIIMV010000021.1:0-10181 GCA_044337805.1 Bacteroidia bacterium | reverse complement strand
AGGGCACAGAACCACATGAAGTTCAATGCCTATGATGCCCTCAGCGGTGCATTCATCAAAACACTTTTCGAAGAAAAAGATGAAAAATATACGGAGCCACTTAATCCCGCTCTCTTCATCCCCGGCGCCCCTGACCAATTTATTTGGCAGAGCAACAGAGATGGCTACAATCATCTCTATTTATTTGATTCGAACGGTAAACTCATCAGACAGCTTTCCAAAGGCAATTGGGAGGTGACCAGGATAGTGGCCTTTACACCAAAATCCGCTATGTTGATCTTTGAACGTACTTCGCAGAGTGGAATTGGAAGAGAGGTATGTTCGGTTAATCTCAAAAACGGCAAAATTCAAACTCTTTCGGAGGGTAACGGAACACATAGGGCCTTGATGACGGATAATGGCGAATACTTCATTGACTTCCATTCTTCGGTGACTATTCCCAACAGGATTACCCTACGTGCGCTCTCCGGAAAGCAAACCAGATTACTGCTCGAAAGTGATAACCCGCTGAAAGAGTATGCAATCACCACTCCTATTATCTCATCCTTGAAGTCTGAAGCAGGAGATACCTTGTTCACCCGTACCTTCCTGCCTCAGAATTTCGATTCGAAAAAGAAATACCCTGTGATTGTTTATCTCTATGGCGGACCCCATGCCCAGATGATCACAGATGCATGGCTCGGTGGTGCCAACCTTTGGTTTCATTACATGGCTCAAAAAGGATTTCTCGTGTTTACCCTTGATAACCGCGGAAGTGATGCTCGTGGCAAAAATTTTGAGCAGGCTACCTTCCGCAGGCTTGGTGAAATGGAAATGCATGACCAAATGAAGGGTATTGAGTATCTGCGCAGTCTGTCTTATGTAGATACCTCAAGAATTGGAATTCATGGCTGGAGCTTCGGAGGATTTATGACCACCACCATGATGAGCAGGCAGCCCGGGGTGTTTAAGGTGGGCGTAGCCGGTGGACCCGTCATCGACTGGACCATGTATGAAGTGATGTATACAGAACGTTATATGGATACGCCTCAAGAAAATCCCGAGGGCTACAAAGCCAATAACCTCTTGAATTACATCAGTGCACTCAAAGGACGGCTTATGCTTATTCACGGAACTTCAGACGATGTGGTGCTCTGGCAACACAGTGTGAATTATCTGAAAAAGGCAGTTGACAAGGGGGTGCAGCTCGACTATTTCATCTATCCCGGCCATCCGCACAATGTGCTCGGTAAAGATCGAGTTCATCTGATGGAAAAAATCAGCCGGTATTTTTTCGATTTCCTTTAAACCTATCTCTTTCGGCTGATTCAAATTTCCCCTCTCCGCCTAATGAAGCTTTCTCGACTGTTGTTCTATTTACTGCTGCTTGTTATGCACCAGTCTTCTGCACAGTTGACTAAAGTTTCCGGTAAAATCCTGGATGCTACAACGCTCGAGCCAATGCCATTTGTGAGCGTCTCCTTCGGAAAAACAGGGGTAGGAACAAGCTCTGATATCGAAGGACAATTTCAGCTGCAAACCGATCGTCAGGCAGACAGTATCATGGTTTCTTATACCGGATACATCAGAAAAAGCCTGGCAGTAAAAAATGGAACTTCAACCGCAGGTCTGGTAATTCTGATGGAGGCCTCAACCACCAATCTCATGGAGGTGGTTATCAAGCCGGGTGAAAATCCTGCGCACGCAATCCTGCGAAAGGTTATTGCTGCAAAACCACTCAATAACCGCGAAAAAATAGATTACTACCAGTATGAAGTCTACAACAAGGTCGAATTCGATGTGAACAATATCAATAAAAAACTAAAAAAAAGCCGTCTCCTAAAACCCTTCAATTTTGTCTTCGAAAATATCGATAGCTCGAATACTACCGAAAAACCATCTCTGCCGCTGTTCCTCTCAGAATCAATTTCGGAAGTGTTTTACCGAAAGCAACCAAAAGTCACCAAAGAAATCATAAAAGCAAGCAAGGTGGCCGGTATCCGCGATAATAAATCGGTGAGCCAGTTTTCGGGAGATCTATACCAAAATGTAAATATCTACGATAATAACCTCCTTGTTTTTGGAAAGACTTTCGTGAGTCCTATTTCAGACAACGGGCTCTTTTATTACCGTTATTACCTGATAGATAGTTTGTTCATTGGCAAGCATCGCTGTTACCAGATTCAGTTTAAACCAAAAAGAAAACAAGAGCTGCTCTTTTCAGGCAATATGTGGATTAACGATTCCACTTTTGCTGTCCGCAGGCTCGAAATGTCGATGGCAGGTGATGCCAACATCAACTTTATCAAGACTTTTTATGTGGTACAGGATTATACCAATGTGGACGGCACATGGATGATTGAAAAGGACAGACTGGTAGTCGATTTTCAACTTCAGAAAAGTCAACCCGGATTCTATGGAAGAAAATCTACCTCATATAAGAACTTTGTCCTGAATAAGCCTCAGGAAGAAAAGTTCTACAGCAAGGCCAATAACCTCATCGTTGAGGGGTCCGCCGAAAATCAAAATGAAGATTTCTGGAGAAATAACCGTCACGATACACTTAGCGAAAAGGAACGGAACATATACCGACTCGTGGATACTATCCAAACGCTAAAGGCCTACAAAACATGGTATGATCTGGTTCAGTTGGGCGTTACGGGATACAAGATCTTCGGCAAGGTCGAGTTCGGTGAAATATACAAGCTGCTGAGTTTTAATCGTGTAGAGGGCTATCGTCTGCGTTTTGGCGGAAGAACAAGTAACAAGTTCAGCAACTGGCATGAATTCAGCGGGTATCTCGCCTATGGTACCCTGGATCAGAGGTTCAAATATGCCGGTGGCTATCGTGCCTTTCTCTCCAAAGACCCCAGGCAAATGATCTTCATGAATTATAAAAGTGACTATGAAATTCTGGGGCAGTCTCAAAATGCTTTTTCTCAGGATAATGTTATCGCTTCTGTCTTTCGTCGCAATCCTCTTAATAGCTTAACACGTGTAGATCAGTATTCCGCTGCTTTCTCTCATGAATGGGTTCAGGGTATAGAGTCAAGACTCAGTCTGGTAAACCGTAAAATCATTCCCCTCAATGGTCTTACTTATAGATTCAAAACAGCTGAAGGTACGATACTGGAACAATCTCGTATCATCACTTCTGAAATTCGTTTCTCCCAGCGCATTGCTGTCGGTGAGCGCTTTGTAGCCGGTGAATTCGACAGGGTGAGCGCGGGAACACTCAGGCCGGTGTTTACCATAAATTATGCAGCCGGACTAAAAGGTGTTTTTTCATCTGATTATCAATACCACCGCATTAGCCTTGGCATAACAGATCGCATTCGGCTTAACCCTATCGGCTATATCGATATCGCCGCAGACTATGGAAAAATTTTTGGTAGTGTACCATATCCCCTTATGGAGTTGCATGGTGGTAATGAAACCTATTATTACGACCCTTATGCATTTAACATGATGAACTATTTCGAGTTCGCCTCCGATCAGTTTGTCATGCTTTCAGGATATCATCACTTCGATGGATTTTTCCTTAACAAAATACCCCTTATGCGTAAGCTGAAGTGGAGAGAGGTCGCTACTGCTAAGATGCTCTTCGGCGGGGTTAGTGCAAAAAACCGCGAGCTGCTCATCTTCCCGCCTAATCTCTTTACTCTTTCGCCTTATAAACCCTATGCCGAAGCAGGGGTAGGAGTAGAGAATATTTTTAAAATCCTCCGTTTTGATATTATCTGGAGGTTGACCTACCGTGATAATCCCAACATCTCTAATTTTGGCCTCAGGGGAACCCTGCAGTTTATTTTCTGATGCATCATCTAAAACTAAGAACCGAAAACCTGGTCAAACGCTACCGCGGAAGAACGGTCGTTAACCACGTTTCTGTCGAGGTATCTCAGGGCGAAATTGTTGGCCTGCTTGGTCCAAACGGTGCCGGTAAAACAACAACATTCTACATGACCGTCGGCATGATTCGTCCGGATGAAGGCAGAATCTTCCTTGATGCTACCGACATTACCAATATGCCAATGTATCGCCGCGCTCAGCTTGGTATCGGCTACCTCGCTCAGGAAGCTTCTGTGTTCAGAAAACTCTCGGTTGAAGATAACATCAGGGCAGTGCTTGAAATGACGCATCTAAGCAAGCAGGAACAGTCCCGAAAACTTGAAGAGCTCATTGATGAATTTTCTCTTAACAAAGTCAGAAAAAACCGCGGAGATCTGCTCAGTGGAGGCGAACGACGCAGAACCGAAATTGCCCGTGCCCTCGCTGTTAACCCTAAGTTTATCCTTCTTGATGAGCCCTTCGCAGGTGTTGACCCCATCGCTGTAGAAGATATTCAGCAAATTGTCGCAAGTCTCAAGCAAAAGAATATCGGCATTCTCATCACCGATCACAATGTGCACGAAACGCTCTCGATCACCGATCGTGCCTACCTCCTCTTCGAAGGGAAAATACTCAAAGCAGGTACTGCCGAAGAACTGGCTTCTGATGAACAGGTGAGAAAGGTATACCTGGGCCAAAATTTTGAGCTCCGTCGCTGATGAGCGTGGCAGAGGTCTCTGTTCTGCTTCCTGTTCATAACGCCGGACCCGGATTTAACGCTGCTGTTCTCTCCATTCTCCATCAAGACCATATCCGTGCTGAGCTGATTCTGGTTCTTAATCATGCTGATCAAACAACCACTGCCCTTGCAAGGGAGCTCGCTGCAGTATTTCCGCAAATACGACTGATAGAAGAACCAAGAAAAGGTATTCATTTCGCACTTCATACCGGTCTGTTTCATTGTAGTGCCCCCTTCATTGCCAGAATGGATGCCGACGACATTTCCCTGCCCGACCGCCTGTGCAATCAACGCAATGTGCTGCTTCATCAACCTGATATCGATCTGGTCAGCTGCCGTGTCACATTGCCCGATTCGCCTCATAACGAGGGCTTTCGTGCTTTCGTAAATTGGCAGAATAACATTCTTTCACCCGAACAACACCTGAGCCATGTCTTTCACGAATCTCCCGTGGCCCACCCTTCTGTCATGTTCCGAAGTTCCTGCATCAAAAGGTGGGGTAGCTATTCACTCGATACGAATATTCCTGAAGATTATGAATTGTGGCTGCGCTGGCAGACACAAGGCGCAAGATTTTTGAAATTGCCTGAACCCTTGCTCATCTGGAATGATTCTCCGGGCCGATTATCGCGAGTTCATTCCTCTTATTCCAAAGAGGCATTCGATAAGGTACGATATCCTTTCGCTGCTGCTTTCTTTGGCAAGCATAAAAAAAAGTGGTGGGTCTGCGGTGGCAGCAGGATCGCCAAAAGAAAAATGAATGCCTTGCAACAGCACGGACTTGAAATTGCCGGGGTCATTGATGTGGTGCCGCGAAAAATATCCGGAATCCCCTTTGTAAGGGCGAAAGATTTTGTGCCCATCCCCGGTACTGGAGTACTCAATTTAATCTCCGGGCGCGAACAGCGCGCTCAGGTGGCCACTTTTCTATCTTCTTTAAATCTAATGGAAGGAACCGACTGGTTTACGATTGGCTAGTTTTTACTCTTCGTGTTCCTGATGCTCATGCTTGGCCGGGGCAGCATGACCTCCATCCTGTCTTCTGATTTCTCCCCCATGATGTGCCGTGATGGCCAGAACTAAAAAGGCCAGAATCCCCAAAAAGGCTGCAATTCGACCCAGTCGCTCACGATTATTCAGCGGAATAATCAAGCCTGCAAGTGCCAATGCCCCGCTTATTCCACCCGCCCAGGCAGCGCGCTCTCCCCATTCTTCGTGCTCCTCAATCAGGTCGTGTTCTATCCCCGGTAAATGTTCCACCTTCTCCTCAGCAGGCTCTCCGCTCAAAAATGCAGGGGCGCAGGAAATCCCTCCTATGGCAATCATCCATAATCCGGCCCTCCTGATTTCAGCCGACTTGCGCGCCAGGAAATACAGCATTACGCCAAAAAAGAAGGCAAATAGCGGGAAGTGGTTGACCCAAAGGTGAACATCGGATAATTCGATCATCATGCGCTGGTTTTAAGCACCCTTAGGTCTGAAAATGCATGCCACAACAGCCTTTGCCTGCGGCCTGAACCGGATGCCGGCATTTTCCACCTTTCGTGGTAAAACAAAGTTCAAAAAAATCTGAGCGCGGCTGCCAAAAAAAAGAAAAATATAAACAGGCGATTATGAAGTATAAAAAAGCGTACTTTCGCGCTCGATTTTAAACACTTCGCATGTCTAAACAAGCCGGCAAGATTACCCAAATCATCGGTCCCGTGGTGGACGTAGCCTTTGACACTGAAAATTCCAAACTTCCGGAAATCCTCGATGCACTTGAGGTTGTTCGCGAAAACGGACAAAAAGTTATTCTTGAATGCCAGCAGCATATCGGGGAAGATTCTGTGCGCGCCATCGCCATGGATTCTACCGACGGTCTGCGCCGTGGTATGGATGTAAATAATCTCGGAGCTCCTATCACCATGCCTACAGGCGACCAGGTGAAGGGCAGATTGTTCAACGTTGTCGGAGAAGCCATTGATGGTATTGTTCAGGTTGACAACAAAGGTGGCTACCCTATCCACCGTTCAGCTCCCAAATTCGAAGACCTCTCCACTTCAACGGAAGTTCTCTTTACCGGTATCAAGGTAATTGACCTGCTCGAGCCTTATGCAAAGGGTGGTAAAATTGGTCTGTTTGGTGGCGCCGGTGTTGGTAAAACAGTTCTCATCATGGAGCTTATCAACAATATCGCCAAGGGTTATGCCGGATTGTCTGTTTTTGCAGGTGTCGGTGAACGTACCCGTGAGGGAAATGACCTGCTCCGCGAAATGATCGAGTCAGGAGTTATCAAATACGGTGACGCTTTCAAACATAGCATGGAAGAAGGTGGTTGGGATCTGAGTAAAGTTGACATGAAGGAACTTGCTCAGTCTCAGGCAACCCTGGTGTTCGGTCAGATGAACGAACCTCCGGGAGCACGTGCCCGTGTTGCCCTCTCCGGTCTCACCATGGCGGAATACTTCCGCGACGGTGATGAACAATCCGGTGGACGTGATATCCTCTTCTTCATCGATAATATCTTCCGCTTCACTCAGGCTGGTTCTGAGGTTTCCGCTCTGCTTGGTCGTATGCCTTCTGCTGTAGGTTACCAGCCAACCCTGAGTACTGAAATGGGACAAATGCAGGAGCGTATTACCTCAACCAAAAGAGGATCCATCACTTCTGTTCAGGCTGTTTATGTTCCTGCCGATGACCTTACTGACCCGGCTCCTGCAACAACTTTCGCCCACCTTGATGCTACAACAGTATTGAGCAGAAAGATTGCTGAGCTTGGTATCTACCCCGCTGTTGACCCGCTCGACTCCACTTCTCGTATTCTTTCTCCCGCCGTCCTTGGCGATGCTCATTACAACACAGCCCAGCGTGTCAAGGAAATCCTTCAGCGTTACAAAGAGCTTCAGGATATCATCGCCATCCTTGGTATGGATGAATTGTCTGAAGAAGATAAAACTGTGGTTCACAGAGCACGTCGTGTTCAGCGTTTCCTCTCTCAGCCCTTCCATGTGGCAGAGCAGTTCACCGGTCTCAAGGGAGTTTTCGTTTCTATCGAAGACACCATCAAAGGATTTAACATGATCCTCGATGGTAAGGTTGATGAATACCCTGAAGCTGCTTTCAACCTCGTGGGTACCATTGAAGAGGCCATAGAAAAAGGTAAAAAGCTCCTCGCTGAAGCGAAATAATTATCGCTGCCATGCAGATTGAAATTATCAGTCCCGATAAAAAGCTCTTTGAGGGCGAGGTCTCCCAGATAACACTTCCCGGTGTAGACGGGTCTTTGGGTATCCTTAATAACCACGCTCCACTGATCAGTGTACTTAAATCCGGTACCATTCGGCTTAAAGAAACTGATGCCAAATGGGTAGAATTTCCCGTCAAAGGTGGGGTTATTGAGGTATTCAAAAATAAGGTGATTATCCTCGCTGAATAATTCCCGGAAATAGTGAATTTTTATCCCGGTAGTATGATGCTCCCGGGATTTTTTTTACATACTCCTCAAGCAAACGGGGTTCAGCAATTTCGCTTAGATTTGCATAAAGATTTGTCATGATAAATAAGGTTGTTAAGGATGCCGATGAGGCAATACGTGATATCCGCGATGGTATGACTCTGATGGTCGGAGGTTTTGGCCTCTGCGGCATACCCGAAAATCTGATCGCTGCACTGGTGAAAAAAGGAACAAAAAACCTGACTTGTATTTCTAATAATGCAGGAGTGGATGATTTTGGTTTAGGACTTCTCCTGCAAACAAGACAGATAAAGAAAATGATATCCTCTTATGTGGGTGAAAACGATGAATTTGAAAGACAAATGCTCAGTGGGGAGCTGGAAGTGGAACTTATTCCACAGGGCACGCTTGCTACTCGATGCCTGATGGCCGGATATGGTATCCCGGCTTTTTTCACTCCTGCCGGATATGGCACTGAGGTTGCTCTGGGAAAGGAAACCAGAAGATTCACTTGGAATGGAGAAGAGAAGGATTACCTCATGGAAACAGCCTTTGAAGCAGATTTTGCTCTGGTAAAAGCCTGGAAAGGCGATACGGCAGGCAATCTCGTCTTCCGCAGTACCGCAAGGAACTTTAATCCCATGATGGCCATGGGTGGAAAAATTTCTGTTGTTGAAGTTGAAGAACTCGTGCAGCCCGGTGAACTTGACCCCGACAATATCCATGTACCGGGAATTTTCGTTCACCGAATCTTCCGTGGCGACATCTACGAAAAACGAATAGAGCAAAGAACAACCAGAAAAAAAGACTGACAAGCCTTACGCTGAAAAATTAAACGGACACCTCATTAAACATGGGTGTCCGTTTTTATTTTGACTTCCTTGAAGGTTGAATTATATTTTCACCCCCACCATGGAAATGGCATAAGTGAATCTTACCTCAATATTGATGGGTTTCTGCAGGCTGTCTTTCAATGCTCCGCTGAGATTAATATTAAAATACTTGTTATTGAAGACCTTGTCTTTAATATTCTGATTGATGCCTGAAACAACAATCTTATCTGAGGTTCTAAGGCTGATCTTATCAGTACTGAACAGACTCGCCGGGCTGGAATTGCTTGACATGGAAATGGAGCCATTCATACTCTCTATCAAATCGAAATTCCCGTTGGCAGCCGGGCTGAGCAGACTAAACTCCATATCTGTAACCGTGATTTCTTTGAGAGCTTCGGTTGGAAACTTGTTTGCCTTTGCCATGGAATCGGCATTGAAATACACCACTCCGGTGGTGTCAAAAGTCGTAGGTGAGGCACTGTCGGGCCTGAGGGTAATAATGATGTTCTCTCCATGGTAATCAAAAGAAAGAGATTCTTCTTTCTTACATGAGGTTAGAATGACCGAAAAAACTGATAGAACAAGGAGGAATGGGTGAATTTGATTAAGTTTCATAGGATTGTTTTTACACAATAGTAGAAATATTTTTAAGATAGTTGAAATTATATTTTGTTTACCCCACTTGAAATACCAAAAAAACTATCTTTGCGGCGGATTTTTAAGCCCCTTGGTTTTGTTTGTGATTAAATCTTTAAGGACCGGCACTCTCAATGTTCTCCTTTGGGCACTATTGCTGGTTTTTTCTACCTCCTCTTTGGTTCTTGCCCAGCATGATTCTCATGGTGATGCACAGACAGAAAATGCCCATGTCGCTGCAGAACATGCTCAGCCCGAGAAGTTCAATGCAGGTAAAATGATTCTTGAGCACGTTGCAGATGCTCACGATTGGCACCTTTGGGGTCATACAGCTATCCCATTGCCTGTTATCATCTACACACCGGGTCTGGGTCTCGATGTTTTTCTTTCCTCAAAATTTGAACACGGACACGCCACGGTAAATGCGAAACAAAACTACCGTCTTCATGGTCAGAAAATTGAAGTGGTCAACGACGCCGGTGAAACCGATGAGACAAAAACAGCAGCTATCTACGACTTCTCCATTACAAAAAATGTGGCTTCTCTCCTGGTAACCATCGCTCTTCTGCTTTGGATATTCCTGAGTATTGCCGCCTCTTACAAAAGAAATCCCGGAACTGCACCAAAAGGATTGCAGTCTTTTCTGGAGCCAATTGTTATCCTTGTTCGCGACGATATTGCCAAGGCCAGTATCGGAGATAAAAAGTATGCCAGATTCATGCCTTAT
>JBIIMV010000394.1:0-2592 GCA_044337805.1 Bacteroidia bacterium | reverse complement strand
GGTGTTGCCCGTAAAATTTCTTTTAAAAGCGGAACATGTTCAGCTTTTGTCCAGTTATCAAGACCTTCAGTCCAAACGAGTGTGTCCCGTTGAATGTTTTTTGCTCTAAGGTCATCAAAAGTAAACGGACCTGTCTGTTGACCATTTACTGCAATGTAAAATTGTTGGCTCATTGGCATTTCAATTTATCTTAATACTTGATTTATCGGTGTTTTCTTATGATACTGCTCACTCATAAACAAAGCTTCACATTGTACATCCCAAAAACCATTTGCTGAAAGCGAATTTATAGTGTCGATTTGCATTTGGCAAAAATAATCCTTTTGTAAAACAAAAGGCAAATAATAGAAAATAAAATTTCCAGGAGAAGGAAATACAAATTACAACCGAAAATGCTTGCTCATCGGGTTATTGCGGACGCGGATTCAGGTCTTGAATCCTGCAAATTTTGAAAATTGAATTCCGGGGTGAGGAAAATAGATTCGCGCCGGGTTGAGGATGCATGAGTACCTCTGTAACTATACCCTTGAGATGCAATTCTAAGTTGTTCCTCCCTTAAGGCTACAACTAATAGCCATATTTGCCTTTCCACCTTTTTCGGAGGAACTGATGCATCTCGCCCTCCCGGGTGTTCTGTCCGGGTACATAAAATACCTTGCCACTGAGCTTCTCAGGCAGAAACTCCTGCTCAATAAAATTGCCTTCGTAGGCGTGGGCATACTTGTAATCTTCTCCGTATCCTAAATTTTTCATGGTGCCTGTTACGGCATTCCGCAGATGTAAAGGAACAGGTAGACCTGCGGTACGTCTCACCTCGGCCAAGGCCTCGTCTATGGCAAGATAGCTTGAATTGCTCTTGGGGGAACAAGCAAGATAAACGGCACATTGAGAAAGTATGATCCTGCACTCCGGATAGCCGATCTGATGCGCCGACTGAAAGGCAGCATTGGCCATCACCAGCGCGGTAGGATTTGCATTGCCGATGTCCTCGCTCGCCAAAATCAACATGCGTCGCGCTATAAACAATGGGTCTTCTCCTCCTTCTATCATTCTTGCCAGCCAGTATACCGCGGCGTTGGGATCACTTCCTCTTAAGCTTTTGATAAATGCTGACACAACATCGTAATGCTGCTCTCCTGCCTTGTCGTAAAGCGGAAGATTCTGCTGCACACATCCTGTTACCAGATCGTTGGTGATGAACACCTCTTCTGCTCTCTCTGTCTTTACTACCAACTCTATCACTCCCAATAGCTTTCTCGCATCGCCCCCGGATAGGCGCAGCAGTGCTTCGCTTTCCTGAAGATGTATTTTCCTTGCACCAAAATAATCGCTGCCAATGGCACGCGCTGCTATCGTGAGCATCTCCCCGGCATTCAGATGCTGAAGCACAAAGAGTCTGCAACGACTCAGCAAGGGCGCAATCACCTCGAAAGAGGGATTCTCTGTGGTTGCTCCAATCAGTATGACTGTGCCCTTCTCTACTGCGCCCAACAACGAATCCTGCTGCGATTTGCTGAAACGATGTATCTCATCAATAAACAAAACCGGCGCAACACCCTGTTCTGCTTTTTCTGACTCGGCTTTCGCAATGACTTCACGAACATCTTTTACTCCACTGCTCACGGCGCTCAATGCATAAAATCCTCTTCCCTGTATTCCTGCAAACAGACCCGCCAATGTGGTCTTGCCTACTCCGGGAGGTCCCCAGAATATCATGGAAAATAGTTGTCCGCTCTCTAATGTCTTCCTCAACACCGCGTCGGGCCCGAGAAGATGTTGCTGTCCAATGACGTCGTCCAGACTGCGTGGCCGAAGATATTCCGCCAGGGGAAGGTTTGCTATATCCATCTGATGCGATTGAATTTATCTGCCTGATGCTTCCAGCGACGGTGCGACCAAAGCCAGTGCTCAGGCTTTTTATGAAGGTCGTCTTCAAGCGACTTCACGGCAAAACGGGTGATGGCTCCCGGCTCACGGATGTCTCCTTCAAAAGGCACAAAACGGACTTCATAAGAACCCCGCCGCACTCTTCGGATATGGCCGTATACCACCATGGTCTTATGCACCTGTGAAAGTCGCTCCGGGCCATCAATCCAAGGTGCCGGAACACCCATAAAGTGAAGCCATGGACTGCGTGCCGGTCCGGCAGGGGTCTGGTCGGCAGCAAAACACCAGATCATAGGCCTGGGGGATGTCTTCATTGCCAGTCCTACCTCGCGCGCAGGTACCATGTGGTTCCCTGTTTGTGCCCGCATCTTCTTAAAACGCTGATTCCAGAAATGACTCTTCATGGGAAGGTATACCCCCATGACACGGTCGGGAAATTTCATACCCATGGCAAGACTCCCCCACTCCCAGTTCCCATAATGAGAGGTAAGCATCATCACATGCCTGCCCTCCTCCAGGGCTTTAAGGATGCATTCAGGGTTCTCAAAACGACAGCGCTTTTCAAGAAAACGTACATTGCCCGAAAAACATTTCATGATCTCTATCACCAGCTGGGTGAACCAGAGATAAAATCCTTTTTCCGCAGCACGGCGGCGAGCCGGACTTAACATTGGAAAAGCCAGGGCAAGGTTGGCACGAACTACC
>JBIIMV010000392.1:0-2595 GCA_044337805.1 Bacteroidia bacterium | reverse complement strand
TAATTCATGCGGCCATCTCTTAATGGCAAACCAAGTCGTCTGACATTGTAATAGCGGTCACCTTCAAAAATCAATTCTCTTCGACGCTCCAGTTGCACACTGTCGAGAACGGCATTGATATCACCAAAGATCACAGGCACATACAAAGAATCAACAAGGGCTCGCTGGCGAATAAGATTGAGGCTTTCCAACACATCATCATTTACACTGTTCGATGCACGGAGGCCAGCCTCAGCTCTTATCAAATGCATCTCAGCCAATCTGATAAGGCGAACGTTTGAACCAACAGTTCCGGTTTGATCATATTTTCTGCAAAAGAAAAACGGACCGAATTCCTTGAATAAATCTGTACGGCGCTTGTCATAAGATGAATACAAATCTTTCATTTTGGCCGCATCGCCATACATCACTGCTCCGCTGGCCTGACGGTAAAATCCGGCACAAGAATTACTCTGGTCCTGTTGAATGTTCACGAGTTGCATGATAACCTCCGGATACATTCCCGGAAGATTTCCTGAACCACTCTGCGTAAACATGCTCAACAAATTTGACTGTGGGGTAAGGGCAAACCTGCGACTGTTGATGACTTCTTCGGCCTTGCTCTTTGCTTTCACATAATCACCCATGAAAAAATAAACCCTTGCCAACATTGCTTTGGCAGCAAAGGCACTGGCGCGGCTGACAGAGGTAGGCTGTCCGCCCGCAGAGAGCGCCGCATCTGCCTCCTGTAAGTCTTTAACTACCTGTGCATATACCTCTTCCACCGTGGCTCTTGGCAGGGCAAGTCCTTCAGGTCCGTTCAGCGTGGGTGTTGTTCTTAAAACAATTCCGGGCTGCACATTGCCTCCCGGTTTTGTTACATCATAAGGCAATGCCCAGAATTGTACGAGGTTAAACATAACGTAGGCCCTCAGGAATAGCGCTTCGCCTCTGGCGCGGTCTTTCATTTTATCGAATTCCGGCCCGCTGATTTTGCCTCCCTCAATCGCAGCTATCACATTGTTCGCGCGATTTATCACCGAATAACCCGCCCCCCACATGGCTCTTAAATCGCCAATCTGCACCGAGGTAGCACCATCATAAATTTCCCTGGTGCCAAAAGGATTCAGCTTATTCTGAACCGCCATGGCATCATCAGACATCAGATCTCCGAATGCCACATAGTTGCCTCCTGCTACGCTGACAGACTGAAATCCGTCGTAGGCACCCGTGAGCACCGATTCAATATCACCGGCGGTCGTAATGGCTTTGTCTGCCGAAATGAGATTCGGCGGATTGGTCTCAAGAAAATCCTGACAAGAAGTGAAGGTTGCAACAACCAGGAGAATATAAACTGCGGTTTGATACGTTTTATTGAACATGAGTGACATTAGAAATTAAGTTTGATGCCTACACTGATGATTTTGGCCTGAGGCGTCTGAAAACTGGGTCCTGAAAAAGATACATTTCCCTGTTGACTGTTCGGGTTCACATTGCGTAAAACTTCAGGATCCCAGCCCGGATATCGGGTCCACGTCCATACGTTTGCACCTGTCAGATAAACCCTGATGATTTCCATCTTCATCTTCGTAGCAAGTTCTTTAGGAAAGGTGTATCCCAGGGTAATATTCCTCAACCTGATATAGGAGGCATCGTATAAAAATCTGGTACTGTTGATGGCGGTGTAATTGTTTAACCCGGGTACGGAATTGTTAAAATCCTCTATGGTTGACGCATTGAGAATTTGCGGACGCTGAGCAACGTTCTGCCAGTTTCCGATCTGCTGTTTGGCAGGATCATCGTATATGGTATGTCCGAAAGCAAAGGTGTAAAGGAAGGTTAAGTCCAGGCCCCTGAAGGAAAAGGTATTATTGAAACCTCCGGAAATTTTGGGAATGGGATTTCCAAATGGTTTTCTGTGATCATAAAAACTACCGGTTGGATTCGCGAAAGTCATCAGGTTGCCATAGGAGTCATAAAACAACTCGGTTCCGGGTTTTACAATTGCCTTTGCCTGTTCGCCGTTTGCATCCATTTTTGGTGTTCCATCGGCGTTCCAGAGAAGAATGGTTCCGTCGGTAATCCCATACTGCACACCGGCAAATTCAACCAGGTAAGACTGCCCTACAGGAAAACCTTCTATGACACGGCCTTCGCCGGGTTGTCCGCTCTCAAAGGCATCGGGAGGAAGTCCTGCTGCGTCTGTTACTTCATTTCGAATAAAAGCGAGGTTAATATCGGTGTACCACTTAAAATCACCATCCAGATTTTTACTATTGACGGTTATCTCCCAACCCTTGTTCACCAGCTCACAACGGTTAAGCAGAATGCTGCCAAAACCTGATGAAGTAGGAACATTCACATTGTAGATAAGGTCTTTACTCAGCTTGTTAAAATAGTTGATGTTGAAGGCAAGGCGGTTATTGAAAAAGGCGAGATCAAGACCAAGGTCCATTCCCTGTGCACGCTCCCAGCGCAAACCGGGGTTCTCGAGCGAGCCGGGCGCAATACCACTCTGCCCGTTGTAGCCCTGTTGAATGGTGAAGAAATTACCTCTCCATGCAAAGTCTCCGATGTTGGCATTTCCTGTAAATCCGTAGCTGCTTCTGAGCTTTG
>JBIIMV010000391.1:0-2600 GCA_044337805.1 Bacteroidia bacterium | reverse complement strand
TGAAGCTGCAAGAGAATTCAGTATTACCAGGCAGGAAATCAAAGTGAAAAGCGTTCCCTACAGTGCTTTTGTTCAAGACAGCATCGGATATATTTTGCTCACTTCGTTTACAGAGGATTGTTCCGGAGAAATCAAAAAAGCTTATAATCAGCTCGCGGAAACCGGAAAGTTGAAAGGATTGATTCTTGATTTGCGTGGAAATCCGGGAGGCCTGCTTTATGAATCGGTGAACATTGCCAATTTTTTTATCGAAAAGGGTGAGGTTATTGTCAAAACACGTGGAAGGGTGCAGGAGTGGGAGAAAAGTTATAAGGGATTAAACCAGGCGCTTTCCATCGATATTCCTCTGGCAATTCTGGTTAATTCCGGTTCGGCTTCTGCAAGTGAAATTGTGGCAGGTGCCATACAGGATTTTGATCGAGGTGTTATCATCGGTCAGAGAACTTTTGGCAAAGGCTTGGTTCAGACAACTCGAAATATCAGTTACAACAGCAAAATAAAAGTTACAACAGCAAAATATTATACCCCAAGTGGTCGCTGTATTCAGGCATTGGATTATTCACATAGAAATGATGATGGTAGTGTAGGAAAAGTACCGGATTCACTTACGCAGGTTTTTTTCACTAAGTCTGGTCGTAAGGTTTTTGATGGCGGAGGGATAAAGCCCGATATTTCCACTCCGGAGAAGGTACTTTCAGGAGTAGCCACGGCTTTGGAAAGGAACTTTCAGATTTTTGATTTCGCCAGTCGTTATGTGCAAAAAAAATCCAGTTCTACGGAATTGAAAAATTTTAAAATTAGTGATGATGATTTTGAATTATTTATCTCCGAAATGTCAGGCAGGAAAATGGATTTTGAGACTGTTTCCGATAAAGCCTTAAAGCAGCTAAAAAGAGAATTGAAGGATGAAGGTTATGAAAATGAAACGGGTCAACAGATGGATGATATTGCTAAGGCTATGGAACATTCCAGAAAATCAGCTCTGAGGCAACATGCAGACGAAATTAGAAAGCGCGCCGAAGGTGAAATCGTTTCCCGTTATTTCTATCAAAAAGGTCGTATTGAGTATAACCTCAGTGTTGATCCTGAAATTGATACTGCCATCAGTGTGCTGCAGAATCCTTTCAGATACAAGGCTCTTTTAAGGGGTGCCCTGACGGGCAACAAATAACAAGAAGGCGCTCATCCGTTTTATGTGGATTCGGGATTTTTCTTTATCAAGGCCGCATAAGATCTTTCTTACAGGTCTTGCCTTGTTCGCTGCATCATTGCCATTGTCTAATTTTGGAATGAGCCTGGCTCAGATCATGATGTTGATTGGCTGGATTGCGGATGGTAGGCACCTTCAAAAGCTTAGGGATTTTTTCAGGTCACCCATCTATTCGGTATGGACTTTTTTTTATTTGCTATTGCTTGCTTCCTTGATACATGGTGGCAATATGGATGACGGACTGAATGATGCAAGAGTAAAACTGCCTTTTTTATTACTTCCTTTATTTTTTTCCGGCTTTGAAAACCGAATAAGAAGGGCCGATGTGAAGTTCATCCTGTGGGTTTTTTCACTTTCTGTCCTCCTGTCATTCCTTGTTTCACTGTCTTGTTACTATCATATTTTTGGGATTCACCTTGACCCAATAAAAAGAAACTCGCCCTTTATTTCGCACATTCGCCTGGCGCTCATGGGGGTTATGGCTGTTGTATTTTTATTTTCTGAAATTGAAATTAACAGAAAGTTATCGGTAAGGATAACCTGTGTTGTGTTAAGTGTTCTCTTCATAATCGGAATGGTGAAACTGGCATGGTTCTCCGGACTTTTTATTTTGGGTTTAATATTATTTGTTTATGGTTTAAAGCGACTGATAAAACCAGATGAACGGCCTATGGAGCGGGTATTGTGGCTGATGATTTGTCTATCTCCTTTCTTATTGTCGTGGTGGATTTATTCACTAAACACTGAATTCTTCAGCATGGTTTCCGGTGTTCCAAAACCTCAACTGGAAAAAACTTTAAATGGCCGACCCTATGAGCAACATCCCGAATACAAATTCACGGAGAATGGGTATCGTTTCGGAGACAATATTCATTGGGGAGAAATGAAGGCCGCCTATTTTCAGCGAACCGGTCGTACAACAGCACAAACGAATCGTTCGGGATGGCAGGAGGAGATGGTGTTAATGCGTTATCTCACATCCAGAAACCTAACTAAAGATTCAGCGGGCGTTTATGCACTCTCTGAATCTGATTTGAGAAATATCAGTCAAGGCATCCCTAATTTTTTGCTTCAAGACAAAAACGAATTTGAAACCAAGCTATATGAACTATCAGTTGAGTTGCAAAGTCTTAAGGGAGGATATAGCCACACCGGACATTCCGTTTCCATGAGAATTTTCGCCTGGCGTCGTGCTCTTGAAATTATTTCTGATGCGCCAATTACGGGGCATGGGATGTCAAATCTGAAGCGTGCGTTCATGATCAGTTACCAACAAGATCGTTCGCAAATACCCCCAGAGCAGAGAATTCGCGCACATAATCAGTTTCTGACCATTTTTATTGTCCTCGGTTTACCTTTGGGATTTTTGGCAATTTTTCTTCTTGCATGG
>JBIIMV010000390.1:0-2602 GCA_044337805.1 Bacteroidia bacterium | reverse complement strand
CTTTTTCCAAGAAATGCCCCTTGAGAAGATTCAATTCGGGCTCTGTGGGAATAATCAGAAGAATTTTCATTCTGTAAATTACCGACAAAGATACCCAATTGCTTTTGCCTATCTTTGTGCCGAAATGGTTTTTATCACCCGCAAAGAGCACTTTAACGCAGCACATAAAGTCTGGCGACCAGAATGGTCTGACGAAAAGAATGCAGAAGTCTTTGGCAAGTGCGCTAACCCCAATTGGCACGGGCATAATTATGATCTTTTTGTTACGGTGAAGGGTGCACCCAATCCGGAAACAGGCTTTGTTATTGACCTGAAATTGCTCAGTTCTATCATCAAAACTCATGTGGTAGATATTGTTGATCACATGAATCTTAATTTGGATGTTCCTTTTATGAAAGGCACTATCGCTTCAACTGAAAACCTTGCCATTGGTATTTTCAATATTCTGTCTCCACTGATTCAGCAGGAGGGTTGTACGCTTCATTCTGTAAGGCTGCATGAAACAGAAAATAACTTCGTTGAATATTTTGGACAATAATCCCACCCCCCCCCATCCCGACTCTGTTCTCATTGCAGAGCATTTCTCAGATATTCTCCGTCTTTTGGGAGAAGATGCTGATCGCGAAGGTGTTGTAAAAACACCACTGCGTGCCGCCAAAGCCCTGCAGTTCCTCACTCATGGTTATCATGCAAAGCCGGAAGAGATTCTTCGTTCGGCGATGTTCCATGAAGATTACAAACAGATGGTGATCGTGAAAGACATTGAGGTATATTCACTATGTGAGCATCATTTACTTCCCTTTTTTGGGAAGGCGCATATTGCATACATTCCCAATGGATATATTGTCGGTTTGTCAAAAATTCCCCGATTGGTTGATGCTTTTGCCCGCCGTCTGCAAGTTCAGGAGAGGTTGACCACTGAAATACGCGATTGCATCCAGAAAACCCTGCAGCCAATGGGTGTCGCAGTGGTGATTGAATGCCAGCACTTGTGTATGCAGATGCGAGGCGTACAAAAACAAAATTCCGTCACAACAACCTCCGCATTTATGGGAGAGTTTCTCAAAGAATCCACCCGAAGTGAGTTCATTAACCTTATTCAATCAAAACTACATTAATCCAATGAGTACCTTCCAATCCTTCCCCCGTTCCGGAGCAACATTCGGCTCTGTGGCTCAAACAAACAGTTTTATCCGTGGTGTCTTTAGCTGGATGTTTCTCGCACTGACCATCACCTCTGTTACAGCCTTTCTTTTTGCATCTGTTCCATCATTACTCGCATTGCTCATAAAGCCGGAGGGCGGGCTCTCCATCATTGGTTATGTTGTGATGTTTGCTCCCCTTGGTTTTGCTATCTTGATGTCGGCAACCTTTCACCGACTTTCCTTTTCAACCTTAGCCATTCTCTTTGTTGTTTATGCTACCCTGATGGGAATGAGTTTGTGTTTCATCTTTCTGATGTTCTCAATGAACTCTATCTTCCTTTGCCTGGCTATTACCGCAGGAATGTTCGGTACAATGGCAATTGCCGGTTATTTTACCAAAACTGATTTGACAGGCTTTGGATCCATCCTGAGAATGGCACTTATAGGTATTGTCATTGCCTCATTGGTAAATCTCTTTTTGAATAGTGAAACCATGGACTGGATAATCAGTTACGTTGGAGTTGCCGTTTTCACTGGTCTTACTGCATATGATGTTCAAAAGCTAAAAGCTATCGGAGCAGGATTGCAGGATAATAACTCAAGAGCAAAATACTCCCTGATGGGTGCACTCACCCTTTACCTGGATTTTGTTAATCTGTTTCTAATGCTTCTCAGGATTTTTGGTGACAGAAAATAATTTGATATGAAGGCTTATATTTTTCCAGGGCAGGGGGCTCAGTTCCCCGGTATGGCCCGCAATCTTTTCGAACAGTCGGATGAGGTAAAGGCCCTTTTTCATCTTGCAAATGAGGTCCTGGGTTTCAACATTGCTCAAATAATGTTCGAGGGAACCGAGGAAGAGCTGCGCCAGACTAAGGTTACGCAGCCTGCTATTTTTCTTCACTCATGTGCTGTGGTTAAATCTCTGGGCGACCAATTCCAACCTTCCATGGTTGCGGGGCACTCTTTAGGTGAGTTTTCTTCACTTGTGGCAAATGGTACGCTTACATTTGTTGATGGCTTGAGGTTAGTTGCTGCAAGGTCGGCAGCCATGCAGAGGGCTTGTGAGGCAGTTCCCGGAACTATGGCGGCTGTTTTGGGTCTGGATGATGAAGTTGTTGAGCGAATTTGTTCTGAAATTGATGGAGTTGTTGTGCCGGCAAATTATAATTGTCCCGGACAGCTCGTAATTTCCGGTGCGGTTCAAGCCGTAACTGAAGCCTGTGAAAAACTCAAATCAGCAGGCGCAAAACGTGCATTGTTGCTAACTGTTGGCGGAGCATTCCACTCACCTTTGATGGAACCTGCCAGGGTCGATTTGGAAAAGGCCATTGCATCAACCGCATTTATGCCGCCTGCTTGCCCGGTATATCAAAACGTAAATGCCGCGCCTTCTTCAGATCCGGATGAAATAAAACGAAATCTTATTGCCCAGCTGACAGGTCCGGTTAAATGGA
>JBIIMV010000389.1:0-2605 GCA_044337805.1 Bacteroidia bacterium | reverse complement strand
AAAAAGTCCGGAAATTTTCCCGGACTTTAGTGAATATCATGAGAATGTTGACCTATTTTTTCTCGGTACCAGCCGGTGCAGGTTGCGCACCTTTTTGTGCCGCTGAAGGAACGTTCTGAAGTGGCTTGGGTGTCGCAACTCCTTCAATTTTCTCTCTCAGTTCAGTATCCTTTGCAACAGTTTCTGATCCTGATTTGTAAAGAAAGGTGAGCAACATACTGAACACCAGCAAGGCAATCGCAAGCCCCCAGGTCATCTTCTCAATAACTTCGCTGGTTTTCTTTACTCCCATCACCTGATTGGAAGCCGAAAACTGGGAAGAGAGTCCCCCTCCCTTGCTGTTCTGAATAAGTACAACTATGATCAAAAGAAAACAGGTGATCAGGGTCAGAATGGTAATAAGACTTGTCATTTGTTGAGTTTCTGTTGTTCCTTGGCTTTTTCGGCAAGGGCTGCAAAGTAACTACTTTTTTCCGGAAATTTCAACATCAGGCTGTTATAAATTCTGATCGCCTTCTGGAAATTGCCTTGTCGCAGATAAATTTTTGCCAGAGTTTCGGTCACAATGTCCTCGGCCTCCGCCGTACTTTGACGTGCCATGTTTACCGGGGAATAAAACTCCGGCTTGGCTGGCTTTATCCTCTCCGGCTCCTTGGAAATAAAGTCCTCCATGATTTCTCTTTCGGCCTTTATTTTTTCCTTCCTCTTTTCATCTTCTTCTTTGGATGGCGTTACTACGGGACTTTTTACCACGCGCAGCCACTCGGAAAAACTTGAGGTTTTGTTCTCCTCTCTTGCTCCGGCCTGATTCTCTTCCTTCTTCCTCGGCTGATAACCTAAGGCCACTGCCTGTGCCAGGGCAATTTTTATTTCACGCTCCAATAAGTCCTGCATTACGGCGGGCGTCGGTGTCTCGGAAAGATTCTCTTCAACTTCCTGAGAGGCATCAACAGCATTTTTCTCTTTTGTTATCTCAATGTTTGTGGCGCTATCTCCGGAAACATATATGTTAGCAGAGACTAGTGGTGTTGAATGCATCACACCCTCTTCCCCTGCATGTTGCTCAGTTGATGGAAATATTTCGGTTGCGGTGCTGTGAAGGAAGTTCTTTAGGTGTGCCCGATCAGGCACGCTGACAGCAGCTTTCCTGATTTGTCTGCTGGCAAATGCACTGTCTTCCCTGAATAATATCTTCGCGAAAAGGGTTTGAACCACAGAAGACCATGGATATTGATCTGCCAAATGTTCCATCTCTTTCAATGGAATATGTTCCATATTCCCTCGTCGGTCGGTTAAGTCAAAAAATAATTGTCGGTTCATGCTACCAGTTTGTCAATGATTTATTGAAGATATCTTGTACCAACTGCGTGTTTATTTCTCGGATTAGTCGCTCCTCCTCGGCTGCAAGCGTGCTGCTGCTGGGAAAGTCTGCAAAACGACTGAATTGTGTTTCGTAGTTCTGCTTCTCGTCTTTCAGATTTGAGAATTTTACTGAAATGGTGATGGTAAGCCTGTTCGAGGCTGCGGAATTGATGGCGTTACTGCCCGCACCCTGAATTGCTACGGGCATGGTCTGATAGGCGGTAATATTCCCTTCAATCTGAAGATCACCGTCTCTGTTTACCAGCTTTAGTGATGTTTGGTTCAAAAAAGCATCTTTTACTGCCTCAGTTAATTGCTGGCTTAATCTGGCGTTTGCAAGGGGAGCGAAATTCTGGAAGTTCCTGATGGAAATGGTTTTTACCTCTGGTGAAATGCTGGCTCCCGTGAAGGAATAATTCACCTTGCAGGCAGTGAAAAAAGCAGTGGCTGTGAAAAGAAAAAGAAATATACGGTAACTTTTCATCCTGCCTTACTTGTCAATCTGGTATTCGTTTATCTTTCTGTAAAGCGTTCGCTCGCTGATACCCAATTCCCTGGCTGCATTTTTTCTCCTGCCTTTGTTTTTCTCCAGTGCTTTAATAATGAGTTCCTTCTCCCTCTCTTCCAGCGAAAGCGATTCTTCAGTTTCGGGCTTGTGTTCAATGGTTATGGTGTCAGCGGACTGGGGTGTTCTTATGCTCACGGCCTGAGGTAGATGTACATTGGCTTCCCCCATGTCCTGACTCGCCTCGGTGAAAATCTTAGTCAGATATTGTGCCGTGTGTGGGTCAAATCCGGATCCTGTTTTAAGAAGGTCGGTGCGGGAGGCAATTTCAACGACAAGTTTTTTTAGGTCGGTTAAATCCCGCTTTAAATCAAACAATACTTTGTACAGTATCTCTCTCTCTGAAAACTCTGCTTCAGTGCCGCCGCCTTTCCGCTGCATGGGCAGGTTGGAAGTTTGACCGCCTTCCGGCAAATATTTATTCAGTGTTGTGGCTGATATCTCACGTTGTTTTTCAATCACGGAAATCTGTTCTGTGATATTCTTCAACTGTCTTACGTTGCCCGGCCAGGGATAGCTCTCAAGAACAACTACTGCCTCATTATCAAGCCGGATTGCAGGCATGCGGTATTTGGCCGCAAAGTCTGAGGCGAATTTCCGGAAAATCAGGTGAATGTCTTCCTTTCTTTTTCTGAGCGGCGGAATCTGAATGGGAACGGTATTCAGACGATAGAATAA
>JBIIMV010000388.1:0-2618 GCA_044337805.1 Bacteroidia bacterium | reverse complement strand
TTTTGAAAAAGGCACAAAGAGCGAGTCTTTCTGCGCTTTGGGTGACGACACCGGGTTGTTTGTCATTGTAAAGAAAAACAGAAATTGGTACCCGACAGATGTATCTGCGAAACCATTTTTTACCGGGATATATCTAGAAATTAATAACGAGAAGATATACCTAAGCATGAATGAACATCATACCGAAAGTTAAGAGCAAAGAATGGTGTACAGGCATATACGTTCATCGCACTGTGCGAAATTCAGGTGTGCTGAAGCGAGTTTTTATATTTCATATTCTTCATCAATATTTATTTGTTATGAGTAATACGAATTGAGCAGGAAATAGAAATTATCATCAGTTAATAGATTTTTGTAAATTTGTTAAAGATAAATACAACGGTTATGATAGTAACTGCGATTAAAAAACAAGTGGAAGAATATCTACCAATGCTTTCTGCAAAACAGCAGGTTCTTGTGCTTGAAATGATTAAGAGCCTCCTTAATGTTGATAATGATAGTAAACGAATAATTAAAAGACAATATAACAAAGAACTTGATGAAGCTGTTGAGAGAATTGAAAAGGGGCTGTCAATTTCTCATAAAGAAGTTATGAAAGAGATTTCGAAGTGGTAAAAAGAAGTTCTCTTAAAGTCGTTTGGGATATTGATGCCTTAATCAATTTAAAGAAATATTAACCTATTTAGAAGAGCAAAGCACACAAGCTCCTAAAATTGTTAAAAAAGCGATTATTGATCGAATAAGCCTAATAAAAGACAATCCATTAACCAGCGAGCAGATAAATTGAAATCTCCAACTGATGTGAATTTCAGAGCATTCATTGTTTTCAGCTTCAGGGTAACCTATCAAATTAAGGTAGAAAATAAAGAAATTAGAATTCTTAGGATACGTGATACAAGTAGAGAACCTTATGGATATTAATACAACACAATACAAAAAAAGTAAAATGCACTACTTATAGCACACGGTTTGCAGCAAGCAGGGGAAGTTGTTCCAATCTAGAAATGAAATATGGTCTTCAATGCAAAATCCTCTTTTCTAAAAATTCTGTTTTTGGATTCCCCGCCTGGCGCAAACCGTGGGAACGTTGGCTGAAATGGCTAGTCACGCATCTAAACAGTCATTTATCGAATTTATTATCTTTGTTTCGTGCAACTAGACAAATCAAGTATAGAAAAAATTAAAGACTACTTCAAGACAAGACCGGTTTTGACAGCGTATCTTTTTGGTTCTTATGCACGAGGAGAAGCAGACAGCCAAAGTGACATTGATATCCTAGTTGATCTTGACTACAGCCAAAAAATAGGATTAGAATTTGTCCAAATGCAGATTGACCTCGAAAAAATACTCAAGACAAAGGTTGATTTGGTTTCTTCAGGCGGATTGTCGAAATATGTCCGACCAGTAATTGAAAGCGAGAAACATTTAATTTATGCGCGGTAAATTAGGAGACAAAGTAAGACTTAATCACATCTTGGAAGCAATTATTGAAATTGAGAGCTATTTGAATGATGCCGATTTCGATACTTTTATGGAAAATTCTATGATGAGATTCGCTTGCATTAAACAAATGGAAATTGTTGGAGAAGCCAGTAATCATATTTCAGAAGAGGTTAAGAATAGATTTTCAGAAATTGAATGGTCTCAAATAGTAGGAATGCGAAATATATTTGTCCATGAATACTTTGGAGTTGACACAAGATTAGTATGGGAAATAATAAAAAATGACCTGCCACAATTTAAAAGTAAGGTTATTTCTATAATTGAGACTGTAAATTAAGGCCACATCAGCTAGCACACGGTTTGCAGCAAGCAGGGGAAGTT
The DNA here is from genome assembly GCA_044337805.1 of Bacteroidia bacterium. GTDB lineage: Bacteria > Bacteroidota > Bacteroidia > UBA4408 > UBA4408 > JBEGML01. Next base: position 794 of record JBIIMV010000388.1, on the reverse strand, counting down.
GTTCCAATCTAGAAATGAAATATGGTCTTCAATGCAAAATCCTCTTTTCTGAAAATTCTGTCTTTGGATTCCCCGCCTGGCGCAAACCGTGGGAACGTTATTCCTATAAAAAGCTGTCCATCGCCTAGCTATTGCCCTACAGGGCAGATGCATTTTTGACCAAACCGAAAAAATCTCCTTTTTTCGTACATTTCGGAACGATGCTCATGTCTCTCTTCACCGGGTTACGAAACAGGTCAACATTGCTCACTGCCTACTTCAAAAAAGATCCGCTTCGTTTGGTTCTTGTTGCGCTGATTCTTTTCGTCAGCTTTTATAAGTTAAGCCTAATAGGAGAGGGTTTTCTGGCTTTTCCTGACGAATCGAGATACACACGCTCAGGCAAGGCACTAAAAGACATATCAGAAGCAAAGATTCACGATGCCCTCAACGAAATTTTTTCAACGCAGGGAAGACCGGCAGATGCTTTGGTGAAAACCATTCCCAATCTTTTTCAGTTTATCACTTCCAGGATTCACGGAACGGGAACCTACGAAAGTTCAAATTCCTATCCGCTTTTTTGGTTTAACTTCATTGTTCACGGATTTTTCCTCCTGGTTTTATATCGTCTTGCCAGAGGTTTTATTCGCGACGAAGCATTTGCCTTGCTTGCCGTGCTCTTTTTCAGTCTTCTTTGTAACAGCAGCATTTATCTCCGCCATGCCCTGCCTTATGATGCCAGCCTGCTGTTGCTCTATTTTGTGATATACCGCATCATCGAACGTGCACGCGCAGGCACCATTCATGCCGTCTTT
>JBIIMV010000387.1:0-2620 GCA_044337805.1 Bacteroidia bacterium | reverse complement strand
GCAGAAAAAAAATCACGAAGCGCAGCGAAGGATGGAAAGGATTGAGTTCCCCACTCAAAAGGGTTCACTTCAGGTTCTTCTGAACATTGTCAACCATTCATTAAGCTTGCAGGTGAGGATTTAACTGAGGAAAGAAACAGAAGTATTAAAAACTCAACTCGTAAATCAATCCTTTACAGTCAATAAATGCATGCAACCATTGTGATGAAATCAAGCGGGCACTTCTTTCATCTTTCAAAATGAAACCCGCGGATTCTCCTGAATCAACATTAAAAATGATGAAGGAAAATGATGATGCGCGTATCCGATGATCCTGCGGCTTTACTTTGTCACCACAATAGTTTCGCTTATCCTCCTTGCGCCTTGCAAGACCTGAAAAGAATAAACACCGGATGCAACTCCATCAAGAGATAGTCTCACAACGCCACGTCCGGAGGTATTCCAGACCTTGGTCACCTGTCCCATGGTACTGATGATCGATATTTGCATTGGCTCTTCGTCTGCATCGGGAAATGAAATGCATAATTCTGATTGCGCAGGGTTGGGAAAAACCTTAAGACCGCTGCGATTCTCTTTCGTCAGCACAGCAGTTGGAGAACAAAATGAAGGCAATGTGAAGTTTTCTGTCTGGTCGGCGCCATTGTCACTGCTGCCCTGCACAGCCCCAACACCTAACCCGCGACCTGCGAATGCCTGCCATATCAAACACGTATGTACCCCTTGATACAATAAACTGTCTGCAGCAAGAATGGCATCGCGCGCATCCACATATCCGGGTTCGCATGGCTGGAGCTTCATGCCTTCCAGAACCAGGCTTACTGCAGTATGATTCCCTCCTGTGCCGTTAAACCAGTCCGAATTAAATCCTTCTGCATCAATTAATAACCAGGTCAAATCCCACAGGGCACTACACCAAATCTCACCATACTGATGAACCCCAAAACTGCTCGCAAGATCTCCATAGCTCTGAGAATTTACAGAAGGACTGGTAGAATATCGAAATCTTCTTATTCCTAAACCTGTTGTGCTCTGGTTATCTACATAGGTTCCAATTCCCCGTCCGCTGCTTCCAACATCACCCGGTTCAATGGTTAGCACCAATGCCAACCAGTCGCTCCACCCCTCACCACCTTGCTCCGCATTAATCAAACAATTTGAATTCGCAGGACCGCCTGTAAGTCGGTTGGATACTCCGTGTCCGTATTCGTGAAATATCACTCCATTATCATAACATGCATCAAAATCACTGAGACCGGCAGGAGCAGGAAACAAGGTGCCGTTCACCGTTTGACCGGCTGTAAGCTGCGCCTTGATGGTATTTCCATCTGTCTGTGAAATCATCACTGCAGGTATTCCCACTGTTCCTGTTCCACCCATAGAAAACAGTCCGGTTGTATTGTTTACAATAATCACTGCTAAAGCTCCAAAGGCCTCTGCTGCCTGAACTTTTGAGATAAAGGTGCATGTACCCCTGTCTATCACCACAATTTTACCGGCAAGTGCAGCACCATTTACGATAGGATCACACGCATTGGTTGTTGGGGCCACCCCATCGTCTACGAGCACTAGATCTGCGGTTATGGGCGAGGGAAATGAAGGTGAAAATCCGCCTTCTGAAATGGTGTAAGGGCCCGCAATACCGGATGGGCTGTTAATGGCAAATGTGGGTCCTTGTGTGGTTCCTCCGATCGGCCAGAGGTACATTTGCATCCTTCCGCTTTGCCCATCATCAGGAGTGGCAAAATTTGCGTTGCTTGTACCTCCGCCATCCTGCGCTTCAGCCAATACATTATCGTTTCCTGCTCCGCCATTTCCATAATTGTTCTGTTGGAAATTACCTGCAGCCTCATCAAAGCCATGATGATGGAGAATGTCGTGAACCATGTTATTGGCGTAAAACAAATTCGTTATGGCAGGATCCTGATTCTGGTCGGCAGGCAAATTGAAATCCAAAGGAAAATCAAAGTTCAAAGCAGCTCCTCCATCGGGTGAGTAACCCGGAAGGTCATCATCATTAGCATCTTCATATGCGAAAACATTGTTGCCTCGCGTGATGGTATGTTCCGCACCTGTCTGTCCGTTAGTATCGTGCCAGCCATGAGGCGATGCACCCGGGTTGTGCGGATTTGAGATCAAACTCCTCGAACCGAAGGATGGCGCTTCAACCGGCACGGGGAAAACATTGTATGCGCCTGATACAGAAGAACGATTCCCGGAAGCCGGTGCGTGCCGGTGCGCCGCATCTTCCCGAACACCTGCCGGCTGTTCGCAGGTAATGGTCCAGTTATTCCTGCCAACCTCTTCTCCGTTGAGTGCGTTTACCCTAATGTTCCACCAGTCACTGCCCTTGGCAACATCAATACTCACATCCCAGCATGGCACAAGGTTTTCTCTGGATTTGGCGAGAACCAGCCATACCCTGATATCGCGCATGCTTACCGATGGCAAGGAAAAATAGTAACGATTTCGCAACTCATCGAAACTCTTCATCAATGGAGTTTCGGCGCTATTTAAGTTTAAAAAAGAAAGGGCTTTAACAACCGCGTCGGCAGGACTTATAGAAGGTTGCACCGACACAACGCGGGAGGCCAGATCCTGCTCAAAACGGCTTACACTGTAA
>JBIIMV010000385.1:0-2630 GCA_044337805.1 Bacteroidia bacterium | reverse complement strand
TTCCGGACTCTCATCGCGGGACTCCGAAAACATCATGGACCTGCTGAAGGAACTCACCCTGAAGGGCAAATTGGTATTCGTGGTGATTCACCAACCCTCTTCAGACATTTTCAAAATGTTTGACAAACTGCTGATTCTCGACCTTGGCGGATTCCCCATTTATTATGGCAATCCCGTCGACGCGGTGATGTACTTCAAAAAAGCGATCAACCATGCCAATGCAAACGAAAGTGAATGTGGCACATGCGGCAATGTAAACCCTGAACAAATTTTCAATATCATCGAATCAAAGGTGCTCGATGACTATGGTAATCTTACACCAAACCGGAAAATTTCACCAAAAGAATGGAATGAACTTTACCATAAGGAAATCAACCTTCAGCCACAGGTAACACAGGCAACGCCCATTCCACCCAGCACCTTTAAGGTTCCGGGAAAGATAAAGCAGTTCCTGGTATTCACCACACGCGACGTTCTCAGTAAGCTCACCAATAAGCAGTACATGGTTATCAACTTTTTTGAAACACCTGTGCTTGCCTTCATCCTGGCTTTCATGGTCAGATACTTCGACGAAAGCGTCAGCAATACGATTGGCTATAAATTTTCTGAAAATGAAAATATTCCTGCCTATATCCTCATGGCCGTTATTATTGCCCTCTTTGTAGGATTAACCGTGAGTGCTGAAGAAATCATCAGAGACCGAAAAATCCTTAAAAGAGAATCTTTCCTGAACCTCAGCAGAAGCTCTTATCTGCTATCAAAAATCGCCATCATGTTTACGATATCGGCGATACAGACTTTCACTTTCGTGTTGGTCGGAAACAACATTCTACATGTAAACGGCCTTTTTGCCGACTATTGGTTTGTCCTTTTCACCACAAGTTGCTTCGCCAATATGCTAGGACTAAATATTTCATCCAGCTTCAATTCTGCCGTAACCATTTATATCCTCATCCCCTTCCTCATTATCCCACAACTCATACTTAGCGGGGTCATTGTCAAGTTCGACAAACTCAATCCGGTTGTTACATCCCAAACGCAGGTGCCGATGAGCGGTGAATTAATGACCTCACGCTGGGCATACGAAGCACTTGCCGTAAATCAATTCATTAATAATGATTACGAAAGTCAGTTTTATAAGTATGATAAAAAGCTAAGTATATCGTCCTATTGGAAGGATGTTTGGGTTGGAGAGCTTCAATCGAAACTCGCCTTTTGCGATATCCATGCCGATGAGGCCGACCAGAAGGAAACTGTTGAATACAATCTGGAATTCCTGAAAAACGAACTCACCGCCTTTAACAATAACCCGGCCACTGTTTTCAAATTCGACAATCCTCAGGAAATTAATTTCCAAAATTTCAATGAGGCACTCAGTAAACGCATGGAAGCCTTCCTTAAGCGCGTAAAGGACCACTACAACAAACTTTGGCTCCAGCAGGATTCCAAGAGGAACAATATCGTAAGGAAAGCAGAATCCAAGCCGGGCGGCAGAGAAGCGTTCTATGAACTCACCTACAGGAATGACAATGCAAATCTCAGAGAATTGGTTGGCAACAAGTCTCTCTCAGCGAAACCATTTGTGGAAATGGATGGGAGATTGATACAAAAAATAGACCCCATCTATAAAGATCCTCCGCATGATTCCTTTTTAAGAGCTCATTTCTTCGCACCCCGAAAAGCAATCTTCGGAAACTACTACGACACCTATTGGGTCAATACGATGGTGATATGGTTCATGACCTTGATTTTGGCTTTTGCCCTTTATTTTGATCTGCTCAAAAAACTTCTCGATGGTTTGGCCTCGCTGCTGGGTAAACTGATTCCTTCAAAGAAGCGCTGATTAGGCCGACACCGTAGCATATAACACACCGGCAAGTTTCTGAAAGTCTATGCCGTCAAAGGTGCCACTACTCATCATCAAAAGATTGGTCTTCTTCCATGTTATGCTCTGAAGCCTCATCATAAGTGCCTCCCGGTCGGTGTAGACCTCCAGCTCATGCATGCCAAAATGTTCTTTTACCTGTTCCGGTTTGATGGAAGGGAGTTTTTTGTGCTCAAGGGTGGCAGGATTGTAATACACGATGGCAAGGTCTGCTCCTTCCATAGACCCACGGTATTCCTCAAGAAATCCTGCACTGAGAGAACTGAAGGTATGCAACTCCATACAGGCTACCAGCCTGCGGTCTGAAAACTGCTCACGCACAGCCTGTACGGTGGCTTTCAGCTTGCTCGGACTATGCGCAAAATCTCTGAACATCACAGACCCTGATACATTTTCCCCAATTTTCTCGAGCCTGCGGGCAGCACCGCGGAAACCTGCGATAGCATCATAAAACTGTTCATCACTTACACCCAGCAATGCGCAAATCATGCGTGCACCTTCAAGGTTCATTAAGTTATGCTGCCCAAAAATTTGCAAGGATACCTTTTTGCCGGGCTGATGATGTTTTTGCAATCTTGTGATACCCTCACTTAGCTCATAAGCAGGAAGACCATAGGGAATTACCTTGCAGGAAGGCTTGAGCGCTGTAACCATGCTACCGAGCACCTCGTCGGCAGCACAATATACCAAAGTGCCCTCCGGAGGAATGGTACGTACCAGCTTTCTGAACTGCTCCACATATTCA
>JBIIMV010000386.1:0-2630 GCA_044337805.1 Bacteroidia bacterium | reverse complement strand
TGAACTCAGGGAATCGTCAAACAGACGATGATTTTGGATACCCGGTCCGGTCGGATTGAAAGCTATCTCGTTAAGATTCTTTCTACCCTGAGCCATCAGAGGCAAAAATCCTGACGAGCAAAGACAAGCTAAGATCAGAATGCCACGCATATTTTTTTTGGGAAAATTAATCAAAGCTTCAAAACCCAATTCCATAACTTTGCTCCATGCTTGGAATTCATCACTTTCTTTTCTTAAACCTCGGTGGCGGAGAAATCATGGTAGTATTGTTGGTAGTACTGTTATTTTTCGGCTCCAAGAGCATACCAAATCTTGCCCGTGGACTGGGAAAGGGTTTAAGAGAATTCAGAGAAGCGTCAGAAGGGATAAAAAAAGAAATTGAACGATCCGCCAATTCGATAGAACAAGAAACAAAAGATATCAAAGATTTCAATAAAGACCTCTAATTTTTAGGGGTCAAGACAAAAAATACATGCATTTTTTGTCTCTCCCCCCCTAAAAAACACCCCCAAAGTCGAAAATTATATACTTTTGTGGTCAAATCAGTATATATGACCACACTAAGATTTAAAGCACTTGAGCAGGTTTTAAGCAGAACTGCTGTAGAGCCAAAACCCATTGGCAAGAGTTCAGAGTTGTATGGCCGTAATGTCTTCCAACGCAAAGCCATGCGGGAATTTATGTCGAAAGAAGCCTATGAGAGCGTGGTTAATGCCATGGAGCATGGAACCCAAATCGACCGTAAAACAGCCGAGCAGGTTGCAGCGGGCATGAAAGGTTGGGCTCTGAGCATGGGCGCAACACATTATACACACTGGTTCCAGCCATTAACAGGTGCCACTGCAGAGAAGCACGATGCTTTTTTCGAGCCATTGAGTGACGGAAACGCAATTGAACATTTTGGTGCTAGTCAGCTCGTTCAGCAAGAGCCTGATGCATCCAGTTTTCCCAGCGGAGGAATCAGAAACACTTTTGAAGCAAGAGGATACACCGCATGGGACCCCACCTCTCCCGCATTTTTAATTGGTAAAACACTTTGTATACCAACGATTTTTGTCAGTTACACCGGAGAGGCACTGGACTACAAAACTCCGCTTCTGAAGGCGCTTCATGCCGTTGATAAAGCCGCAACTGAGGTCTGTCAGTATTTTGACAAGAACGTGACGAAAGTCATTGCAACCCTTGGCTGGGAGCAGGAATACTTTTTGGTTGACACAGCCCTGCACCATGCGAGACCCGACCTTGCACTCACGGGCAGAACATTATTTGGCCACGCGCCTGCAAAAGGGCAGCAGCTGGAAGATCACTATTTCGGATCAATTCCTGAGCGTGTTTTGTGCTACATGCGCGATCTTGAGGCTGAATGTCTGGCCTTAGGAATTCCTATCAAAACCCGTCACAACGAAGTTGCGCCCAATCAGTTTGAATGTGCCCCGATTTTTGAGGAGGCCAACCTGGCGGTTGATCATAACCAACTGCTCATGGACGTTATGGCGAAAGTAGCAGAGCGACACAACTTTAGGATACTTTTCCATGAGAAGCCATTCGCAGGGGTGAATGGTTCCGGAAAACATAACAACTGGTCGCTGAGCACCAACACAGGTAAGAACCTGTTAACTCCGGGAAAAAACCCAAAGACCAATCTTCAGTTTCTCACCTTCTTCATCAATATCATCAAGGCTTTTCATGAGCATGCTGATTTGTTGCGAGCCTGTATTGCATCAGCAAGTAATGATCACCGCCTCGGAGCCAATGAAGCGCCCCCGGCCATCATGAGCGTGTTTATAGGGTCACAGCTCTCACAGATTCTAGATGAGCTGGAGGAGAGAGTGAAAACCGGAAAAATGTCTGCGGATGAAAAATCAGCACTGAAGCTTGATATCGGAAAAATACCCGAAATCCTGCTAGACAACACCGATCGAAACCGAACATCTCCTTTTGCCTTTACCGGAAACAAATTCGAGTTCCGGGCAGTAGGTTCATCTGCGAATTGTTCCTGGGCGATGTGCATAATCAACACCATTATGGCCGACCAGCTTATTCAGTTCAAAGCCAGCGTTGACACCCTGATTGAGAAAGGAACCGGGAAAGACGAAGCCATCTTCCAGATCCTCAAAGACTATATTGTAAGTTCAAAAGCCATCCGTTTTGAAGGAAATGGATATAGTGAAGAATGGGTAAAAGTTGCGGCATCACGTGGGTTGAAAAATCTGAAGACCACTCCCGAGGCCTTAGATTCACTCACATCGGAAAAAACCATCAAACTTTTTGAAGACCATCAAATTCTGAGTAAGCGAGAGGTTGAAGCCAGACACGAAATCTATCTTGAAACCTACACCAAGAGAATTCAGATAGAGTCGAGAGTCATCGGCGATCTGGCACTCAATCATATCATCCCCACCGCCTTTGCCTACCAGCACAAACTTGTTGAAAATGCCAGAGGGATGAAAGAGATATTTTCTGAAAAGGAATTCCGTGAACTAGGTGCCGTTCAGCTTCAAACGATCAGAGAAATATCAGAACATATTTCAACCATAAGAAAGCATGTTGAGGAGATGATAGAAGAAAGGAAGAAGGCCAATGCACTGTCACATGCGCATGATCAGGCCTTCGCATACTGCAATCAGGTA
>JBIIMV010000384.1:0-2631 GCA_044337805.1 Bacteroidia bacterium | reverse complement strand
TTCGAGACCTGCGACGTCCTGGAAAGTGATTTTTATTTTGTCCTCAGCGTCAATGAGGGTGGCCTTTGATTTTCCGATATTAAAAATCTGGCTTCCTCCGGCACCTCCGCCAGACATTCGGCGCATAATGAGTACCCAGATAACAACAATGACGATGAATGGAAGGATTGACCAAAGGAAGTCACCTCCCCAGTTCTTTCTTGTTTCATACACCACATTCACTTTGTTTTCGGGTGCGATTTCGGTTTGGGCATCAGAAAGTTTTTTTTCAAAGCTGTCTATTGAGCCGATATTGAAGAAGAATTGAGGTCCTGTGCTTCCCTTACCTTTTGGTATGTCTTTGTATTCCGGCTTATTCAATGCTTCCGGCTTAAGATAGACTTCACAAACCTCTTTGTTCACCACGACGAGTTTCGCCACGTCGTTGTTTTTGAGTAATTGGGTTTCGAAGCGAAGCCAATTGATTTCCTTTGTTGCTCCGTCAAAATCAAGCAAGTTGATACCAAGAATGGCGACGACAATTACGGCGTAAAGCCAGTAAATGTTAAAAGGATTTTTGGGCAGATTAGCTGGTTTTTTCGGAATTTTTGGTCCGCTATTTTTTGGTTTTTCCTGATTATTCATGATGCGGCATAACGCCTATTTTGATGAGACAATTGAATGTTTGGATTAGTCCTGGTAATGGGAAACAGATGCATCAGCCCAAAGTTTTTCGATATTGTAGAAACTTCTGGCTTGAGGCTGAAAAACGTGAACCACAACATTGACAAAATCGATTAGTATCCATTCTGAATTCGCTGTTCCTTCGACGTGCCACGGTGATTCCCCCGTTTTTTTTCTGACCAAATCTTCAATGGAGTTGGCCAGTGCAGCCACCTGTGTACTGGAGTTACCGCAGCAAATGATGAAGTGGTCACAAACGGCATGAGACAATCCTCTGAGGTCGAGCACTGCTATATCAAATCCTTTTTTTTCTCTGATGCCTTCTATGACAGCATCTGCCAAAATTTCCGAGGTGAGTGCTTGTTGGGTGTTTTCTGTCATTAATTTCAGCTTAACGGAGGGCTGCAAATGTACGAAATTAAGCATCTTTGAGCCTTCTCCGTAACGCTCTTTACATGAATCACCGCAGAATCGGTCAATCTGTTTTGAACTTTAGCCAGATTGGTTCAACCAATGATTATGCCAGCTTCCTTTTGTCAGAGGGCAAGGCAGAAGACGGCATGATAATAACTGCCGTTGAGCAGAGCACGGGCCGTGGTCAGCGTGGCCGTGTCTGGTATTCTGTTCCCGGAGAGTCTTTGACCTTTTCCCTGATTCTCACCGATTGTGCAATTCCTGTTGAGCGTGCTTTCATATTACAGGTTTTAACAGCAATTGGAATCAGGCGCTGGGTTTCGGGAATCCTTTCAGAGGAGCCGGTATTTTTAAAATGGCCTAATGATATTATTGTCAAAGACAAGAAGCTGGCGGGAATACTGACTGAGACGCAAATTCAGGGAGGTGAGGTTTCATCTGTTGTCATTGGCATAGGCATCAATCTCAATCAAACGGGTTTTCCGCATGATACAGGAAATCCTATTTCCTTGAATATGTTATGCGGTGTTAATACCAGTCCTGAAGAAGAGTTGAAGGTAATATGTTCCTGTCTCCGACAGGTGTTTGGGGAATGGCAGAGTGGGCAGGAGGCAAATATTTTAAGAGAATACTCCCGGTTTTTTTATGGAAAGGGGGAGTTAAGATCCTTTACCATTGGAGGCCGTAAAGTGGAGGCTATTCCTCAGGGCATCAACGAGACCGGGAGTCTTGTCTTGAGAGGTAAAGATGGCAGTGTTATGCTGATGGAATCAGCTACAGTAGAATGGCACTAAATTTTTGATGCCAAACCCGGCAGGGCACCTGCAATGGTTTGAACCAGATTTGAGAGAGGTTTTTCAAGCATCATTTTCATCATCGGGTTTAAATCTGTCTCCAGATGAAGAGTGACCTTGCTCTGTTCATTTGATCCTTCCACAGCTTCAATTTCCATAATAAGGCTGAGGGGTACAGGCATCTTTTCAGATCCTGTGTATACCACCTTCGAGAAAGGGATTGTTTCTTTTATTGAGAATGCCACCTTTGTTAAACCTTTGATTTGGAATCTGCATCGGGTTTCTTCAGCCTCCCATTCTGATATTTTATCTTCCGGCAGCAGGTTTTTGAAGTTTCTCATATCGGTAAAAAAACCGAACCAGTATTCCGGAGATTTATTGACTAATGTTGGCGAGGAAGAGTATTTGTTCATATCTTATTTGTTCGGACTCCAGGATTTTGGGGACTGGTTCCAGCGGCTTAATACCTCTAGGTGGTTGCTGCTGATGGTATTTATTTCAACTGCTTTTTGCAGAAGTGTATTGTAGTTGGTGAGAGTTTGCAGGCGACAACCTGCTTGTTTGAAGGCATCTGCTGCTTCAGGGAATCCGTAGGTAAAGATGGCTGCCATGCCGCACACATTATATCCTTCATCCTTGAGCGTGCGGAAGGCTTGCAGGCTGCTTTTTCCGGTGCTCACGAGATCTTCGATGATACAAACCCGATCTTCTTTACGGAGTCGACCTTCAATCAAATTCCCAAGGCCATGTCCCTTTGGGG
>JBIIMV010000383.1:0-2632 GCA_044337805.1 Bacteroidia bacterium | reverse complement strand
GAATGTACCGCATCAATGCCTCTTCTTCTTTTTCTTTTTTTCTTTTTTCCGATAACGGAATGTCCTCGCTTTGCAGCACTTTTATGTGTATCTGTGTTGGCTCTTTGCTAGCTCCCGGCAGGATGTTTAGGTAGGTCTCAGCTGCTCCGGGCTCCAGAAATAGATGTACGCTGTCTCCAGCTTTGAGGCTCTTCATGGCTCCTCTCAGGGGCTCAGGTAGTTTGCTCGTGTCTATCGTATCGTGTCCTGCCTCATTACATGCAAAGGGCCCTTTTTTTTGCTCTTCATCTCCTGAAAAATAACGTGCCTTAATTTCCAACAGCTTATCTGTGGCTTTTTCCGGTTCCGGGCTTTCTTCGAAGGAGATTCTTCTCAGGTATATTCCCTGTCCCAGATCTTCATAGCCCGGATGAGGATTGCATGCAATCAACATGATTATGCCTGCAAGAATAATTGCGGCAAGGAGCGATTTCACTGTATGCTGATGAGTTCTATTTCGTAAACAATGCTCGATAAAGGGGGAATGTTTTTCTGGTCGCCAATAAGCCCGTGTGCTAAATGGGGCGGCAGTACAAGCAGTGCCTTGTCGCCTATATGCATAAGCTGTATTCCTTCGTGCAGGCCGCTCTCTACATGGTCCATCCCTACCTTGAAGGCTTCCGGCTTCTTGCCGGTTGTGGTATAACACTCTTTGCCATCCAGCAGTTTTACGGTGTAATGGATGGTAACAATGTTTCCGGGCTTTGGCCCGGGTGCTTCGTTATGGGTTTCTTGTCTGATGATGCGTAATCCGGTTCCTGTTTTCTCTGCGTTATATCCGTTCCTCTTTATCCAGGCGTCAATGCGAGTGGCTTCTTTGGCAACCAGCTCGCGGTTTACGCCGATGAGCTGCCGGTTCACGTCTTCCATCGCCGGAGGTGGTGCTGTACTTACCTTGTCTTGTCCGCAACAGGCACAAATAAGCGTTACGACAATGAGAATGGCATTTTTCATGCGCTGAAGCTTTCGCGGTTCTGATGAAGGGCCTGCACAAAGGCGCTGATCGCTTCATCCATAGATAATGCCGTATTGGCACCGGCTGCATTGATATGGCCTCCTCCTTTGAAAAGCGCTCTGGCAAGTTTGTTTACGTCAATGTCGCCTCTCGATCGAAAACTTATTTTTATCTCTTCTTCTCGCTCAATAAATAATGCGGAAAGTCTGATGCCCTCTATGCTGAGTGGGTAGTTCACCACGCCTTCGGTATCGCCCTTGCGATAGTGAAATCGCTCTAGCTCATCTTTCCTGAGGCTGATGAAGGCGGCATGCAACTCAGGCAATACCATCATTTTTTCTGATAGGCAAAAGCCAAGTAGCTGCATTCTGCCGACGGAATTGTTGTCGAATATATGTGAGTGTATTTCGTCGTGCTTACATCCTCGCTGTAATAATTCCGCGGCAATTAAATGGGTGGCAGGGGTAGTAGAGGCAAACCTGAAAGAACCTGTATCGGTCATCATCCCAGTGTAAAGACAACTAGAAATGGCTTCGTCAACAAGGGCTTCTTCGCCCAGGGCACTGATGTACTGGAAAACCATTTCACAGGTCGAAGATGCTGTGGTGTCTGAAAATAAATATCGCGCGAAGGTATCGGGCTGCTGATGATGATCGATCACAACCATCGGTGCTTTTATCCCTCTCAAGGCTCCTTCCATCAGTGGACCAACGCGTGCCGGGTGATTGAAATCAAGACAAAATACTATCTCGGCATCGCTCATATTCTTCCGCGACTTCTTCTCGTGATGCTCGAAGTCTACCGCCATGCCAAGCCCCGGCATCCAGTCAATAAAGCCGGGCCAGGGATTCGGGGTGATGATTTGTACCTTATGCTTTTTCTTTTTTAAAAAATGCGCGAGCCCAAGGGTGCTTCCCATGGCATCGCCATCGGGATTAAAATGTGTTACAATAACCACCTTTCTCGGACTGCTCATGAATTCGCTGAGCAACGCGAGTGTTTTTTTCCCTTCTGAACTTTGAAATACCGACATGCCCAAAATTAGGCATTTGCTGCGTATCGTCTCATCAGAAGGCGCTAATATCGGCCTCCGAATTTCGGGGTAAACTAATTTGTGCTTGCTCGCTTTTCTGAACGAAGGAAAGGTTGTATCGGCCGACTCCCTTATTTTCTGTGCCGGGAGCTTTTTTTACACGAATTCTGATTTCAAAGTGATGGCTGCCAACCAACTTTACAACTGCTGCTGTTATCAGGAGGGTCATTTTCATGGCGCGATTCATAAACGGATATTTTGCATCTGACGCTCGACTGTCTGAATTGGTTACAGATTCCAATATGAAACGCTCTTTTTCGTTTCGGCAAAAAAAAATCCCGGTGCTTTTCAACACCGGGATTCTATAAAATACGAAAGTGATTACTCGACAATCAGCTTTTTAACGGTCTGTCCCGTTGCTGCATTCAGGCGAATAAAGTACACTCCTGAAGTATAGGCTTCCAGATTCAGATTGAGTTTTTGTCCGTTGCCGGATGCCTTGATCATCATTTCTTCTACTACCTGACCAATGGCATTCATTATCTGCAGACTTCCGCCGCTGGTGATAACGGGAATTTCTCTGGTAACATTGTCGAAGGCAGGAT
>JBIIMV010000382.1:0-2636 GCA_044337805.1 Bacteroidia bacterium | reverse complement strand
ATCCTTCCACACTTACCATCTCGCTCCAGTCTTGTCCCCATCGGTTGCTAAGCCAGTGCGCAGGTATGTAATCCGGCACTTCCTTAACACCATATTTCCTTGCAAGTTCGTAACGTGTCCAGGTATGAAGTTCTCTGTAAAGTGGCTTCAATTCGTCGTTTAGTTTACGCAGCAATTCCATCATCTCCGCTTTGCTCATGCCATAATCCGAAACCTGATAGTCGAAGTAATCCTGATACCCAAGTGCCTTAACAGTCTCGTTGCGCAGGGCTCTGAGTCCGGTTAAACCTTCTTTCAGGGTTTTACCCACTTCTTTGCTTGCCTCCCATGCCTTCAGTCTTTTCTTCAGGTCTTTTTCCTGCTTGAGTGTTTCATCTATGTCATTGGTGCTTACATTCTTTCCGTCTATTTTGAAGTTGAAACCGAAAAGCTTTTCTGTTTGTGCCGTTTCTGCCTTGATTCTTTTCTTCACCACTTCCTGTATGGTCTGTGGGTTATTGGCGGCTTTATACAAAATGCTCCTGAATTGTTTCACTTGTATGGGAGTGAGGTTTTTTTCCTCTAACAGAAATTCTTTTGCTGCGTCAATATTCTCGCTGCTTCCTGTAAAGGCGGCATAGGCTTCTTCTGCTTGGCGTGTGTTCACTGCGTTGCTGCTATCACCCTCTACAATGCGGGTATTGGAGGCCCATTGTGCTGCTGATGATTGGGTATATAATTCCCGGTAGCGCTTGTTGTAGGCAAGCAGGAAACTGTCAGCTTTCTGTTGCAACCTGCTTTGGTCATTCGTTTCTTTTTTCGAATCACATGCCAGCATGCCAAACATGAGGCTGATACAAAGAATTGATGCTTTTTTCTGTTTCATTGAATAGGGAATTTTGCTCTTAACAGGCAGGACAAATTTACTCAATACATCCTATCATTTTCGGGAGCCGCATTATTTATCTATCTTTAAGAACTATAAACATTAAAACATGAAGGTTCTTGAGATACGGGCCATGCGGGGTCCAAATTATTGGTCCATAAGAAGGCATAAACTTATTGTAATGAAGATTGATTTGCAGGAGCTCGAGGAGATGCCAAGCAATACCATTCCCGGTTTCGTTGAGTCTCTCAAACAGTTGCTACCCAGCCTATATGCTCATGAATGTTCTGAAAATCGTCCCGGAGGATTTTTTCACAGACTGGAAGAAGGAACCTGGATGGGACATGTGGTAGAGCATGTGGCGCTGGAATTACAAACACTTGCGGGCATGGATACGGGATTCGGACGCACCCGCAGCACCAGCACCAAAGGTGTGTACAATGTCGTTTTCAGCTACATGGAAGAAAAGGTAGGTATTCAGGCCGGAAAAATGGCCATGCGTCTTTGCGAAGCCCTGGTGGCAGGAAAGCCATACGACCTTGATGCAGATATTCAGACTTTACGTGAAATCCGTGAAGATGAGCGGCTCGGTCCGTCAACAGGCTCTATCGTTGAAGAAGCACAAAACCGGGGTATTCCATGGATTCGTCTCAACAGGCACAGCCTTGTTCAGCTCGGCTATGGCGTGAACCAGAGAAGAATACAAGCCACGGTGAGCAGCACAACCTCCAACATCGCTGTGGAAATAGCCTGCGACAAAGAAGAAACCAAAAATCTGCTTGAAGCGGCCAATGTGCCTGTACCGCGCGGACTGGTGGTATATGACGAAGAGGAGCTCCTCGATGCCATAGACAGGCTCGGCTTTCCACTTGTTACCAAGCCTCTTGGCGGCAATCACGGACGCGGAGCCACCATTAACATTCGCGACGTGGAGATGGCCAAAGAAGGACTTGCTGCGGCAAAGCGCATCAGCCGTGGAGTCATCGTAGAAAAATTTATCTCCGGTTACGACTTCAGACTCCTGGTGATCAATTATAAGCTAATAGCAGCTGCAAAAAGGACACCTGCAGCCGTTTACGGAGACGGCAAATCAACCATACAGCAGCTGGTAGATGAAGTAAACAAAGATCCGAGAAGAGGATATGGACATGAAAAAGTGCTTACCTCCATCAAAATAGATGAGATGACGATGAACATCCTTGCCGAGAAAGGACTCAGCCTCGACAGCGTGCTGAAAGAAGGTGAGGAGCTGCTTCTTAAACGCACTGCCAATCTGAGCACCGGAGGCACAGCCACCGATGTCACCGATCTGGTGCATCCTTACAACATTTTTCTTGCAGAGCGTATTGCCCGCATCATCGGGCTCGACATCTGCGGCATCGACATTATGGCCCCAAACCTCACAGAGCCAATAACCGAAAATGATGGTGCGGTGCTTGAGGTAAATGCAGCACCCGGATTCAGGATGCACATTGCGCCCACCGACGGACTTGCCCGCAACGTGGCAGAGCCGGTGATTGACATGCTTTATCCACCCGGCAGCACAGCAAGAATTCCTATCATTGCCGTTACAGGCACCAACGGAAAAACCACCACGACAAGGCTGATGGCCCACATGGTGAAGACCATGGGACACAAAGTTGGATTCACCACCACCGACGGTATTTACATACAGAACCGCATGATGATGAAAGGCGATTGCACCGGACCGGTAAGTGCTGAGTTTGTGTTAAAAGACCCATCCGTAGATTTTGCCGTACTGGAGACAGCA
>JBIIMV010000380.1:0-2640 GCA_044337805.1 Bacteroidia bacterium | reverse complement strand
CTCGGCTCCCGGTACATGGTGATAGATTTTACATCCTGATCCTTCAATCTGATTAACATGTCTGAACAATCGGCCCGGTTGGCGCCTACAAGCTGCTGCTGCTCATCCTTGGCATAATACAAAGCCTGCCCGTTGCCGCTGACAAAAATCTTTACCAATTGGTCTTTATCGAAAAAACCTTCCATCTCCTTACCCTTTATCTGATTAAACAAGGTGCTGTCTTCTCTCGATACGATCATAGACTTGTTGTTCATGTACAGCTTGTGAATATGTCCTTTGAACATGATCATCCTCACAAACTCGGCTGTAAGCTGATTCGCACCGCTCCACAACACAGGGGTTCCGAAAAAACGCATGGTGCTGTCTTTCTCTGAATACACAAGCGAATCGCATAATCCCTGGAAATCACTCTTGTAAAATTGAACATGCCGCCATGCCTGTAGTCTCCGCATGGCACTCGTGTCGCGCTCAACGGCATTGCTCTTCTTCTTTGTCAACGCCGATTTGGTACTGTCCGGTATGCTCTCGGTTAGTAAGGTGTCGGCATGCAAAAACAAGGTGTCTTTCTCAAAATGCTGCTGCATCTCTGCTTCTCCGCTTACCAGCATCCTGTCATGCTCACGGAAATATTGTGCAAACTTTCCGTAAACGAATACTTTCTCGCTGCTGTCGGAGATGGCTGCTCTGTGTCTGGAATAACCATAACCTTTTTTATCATCAAAAAAGATAGTATCTCCGGCAATGGTCTGCGCGTTCTTGGTTATCCACGCTCCCGTGAATAATCTGCTGATCTCTTTCTTCCGGTCATAAACGCCGCTTCCACAGTACATGTGCACGTCTTTCCCGCTCATGTAGGCCCGAACGGGAAGCAGGCTCACCTCTGTCTCCATGTTGTGTATTAAACTGTCTGACTTTAATACATGATCGGGATTGGTAAGCACAACATCGCCTGAAAAAAATAAGTCCCTGCGTCTCGACAGGTAGAGACCTCGCTTCGAAGTAAGGGTGTTCTCCCGGTTAACTATCTTGCCCGGTACATCATACCTTGCCTGCCCCGTGTTAACATCGTAACGCAGCCGCTTGGTATAAAGGGTCATGTCTTTGTCTGAAAGTCTTAAATTCTTGCCCGTAACATCTGCAATTTTGGTGTTGCCATCGTACTTTAATACATCGCCGTAAAGATGTATGGAATCGGCCTGGTTGATATGCACACTGCCGAAGGCGTCTAAAGAATTGTTCTCATAGAAATACGCACTGTCGGAATACAACATCACGTTCTTCTGCCTGAAGATACAATGCCCGATGAGTCGCTTTGCCCCGTTTCCCAGATTCTCATCAAACTCCAATACGTCGGCATTTACAATCTCTACCTGCTCTTGTGCCTTTGAGGCAAAAGATAAGAGAATGCAGATCCACAACGGCAGGATTTTATGCCTGAAGCACACCTTGTCTGATGAGGGTTTGTTCGCGGTCAGGCCCGTATGATACTACGGATACGGGAACACCGGTTTCGCGTTCAATGAAATCAATGAACTGCTGAAGGGTGGCAGGTAACTCTTTTCCGATTTCTACTTCCGGCCAGCCGGCAAGCTCTGTGTAAACAGGTTCTATCGAGCTGCCGTCGATCCTGTAGGGAAGGTCTTGTGTCTTCTCGCCGTTAACCAAATAATGGGTGCACACTTTTATCTTTTCAAAGATGCGCAGCACATCGGCTTTCATCATCGCAAGCTCGGTAACACCATTCAGCATGATGGCATGGCGCAACGCAGGTAAATCCAGCCAGCCGCAACGCCGCGGTCGTCCTGTCGTGGAACCAAATTCCTGCCCCTCCTGTCTCATCGCTTCTCCAACTTCATCGTTCAGCTCGGTAGGGAAGGGGCCGCTGCCAACGCGGGTACAGTATGCCTTGAAAATGCCTATTACATTCCCAATGTTTGACGGTGCAAGGCCCAGTCCGGTGCAGGCTCCCGCTGATATGGTGTTGGAACTCGTCACAAAAGGATAGGTGCCAAAATCAATATCCAACAACGATCCCTGTGCACCTTCTGCCAATATCTTCGTTCCGCTTTGCAGCTTCCTGTTTATCCATACCTCGCTGTCTATAGCCGGTAATTTTTTAATGCGTTCAATGCACTGCAACCACTCCTGCTCCATGCCCGCTAAATCTTTTTCATAGGCATAACCATAAACATCCAGCATCTGTCTGTGCTTTTCTCTCAGTGACTCATATCTTATCCTGAAGTCTGATAAATGTATGTCGCCAATGCGCAATCCGTTACGTCCGGTTTTATCCATGTAGGCCGGACCAATGCCTTTCAGCGTGGAGCCAATCTTCTCTTTTCCTTTCGCCGCTTCTGAGGCTGCATCCAATAAGCGGTGTGTCGGCAATATCAGATGAGCCCGCTTTGATAGCAATAGTCTGTTGGCATAGGGATGTCCGGTCTGATCCAGCTTGTCAAGCTCTTTGCAAAATACAATCGGATCCATCACCACGCCGTTGCCAACAAGGTTTAAACAATTCTGCTGAAAGATGCCGCTCGGCACTGTATGCAGTACATGCTTCACTCCGCCAAATACGAGGCTGTGTCCGGCATTCGGACCACCCTGAAAACGTGCTACTACCTGATAGCTGGGAGCCAG
>JBIIMV010000381.1:0-2640 GCA_044337805.1 Bacteroidia bacterium | reverse complement strand
CCGCTGTAACCGGTGATTATGCCCTGTACCACGGCAATCTGGGTGTTCCGGAGAATGACCGCGCTGCCCGTTATTTACTTACTGAGGTGATGCCGCATAGTCAAACAAAACTCATCATTGCAGGAAGCAATCCATCGCCGGATTTGCAGAAACTTGCGTCTCGCATGCCGGGCGTAAGTTTAATGCCTGGGGTTGATACTCAAACTTTACATCGACTTGTGGCAGAGGCTGCAGTGAACATTCTTCCTACTTTCCAGGCAACGGGAATAAAATTAAAATTGCTGGCGGCATTGTTTACCGGTAAGCATTGCGTGGTGAATACCCCGATGGTGCAAGCCACCGGACTTGAAAATCTTTGTGAGATTGCAGAGTTGCCTCAGGAAATGGCTGCGTTATTGGATCGCTGCATGCAGAAGCCATTCACAAATGCTGCACTGGAAAACCGCCGAAAGTTGCTCGATGAGCATTTTTCAAATCGGGCAGGTGCGCAGTCGTTAATGCAACTTGCCGGCTTGCGTGTAGGCCGGCCATTAATGAGCGAATAAAGTTAAAAGAAGAAAGTCGGGAATCTGCTTTTGTTCTTCAGCCTTCCGGCTGAATCACCGCGCCATTTTCACAACGGAGGGTGCGCTC
Organism: Bacteroidia bacterium; assembly: GCA_044337805.1. Taxonomy (GTDB): domain Bacteria; phylum Bacteroidota; class Bacteroidia; order UBA4408; family UBA4408; genus JBEGML01. The sequence goes on along the minus strand of JBIIMV010000381.1, from coordinate 2,007 downwards.
AGGAAATTTCTTGAAAAGAAGAACATCATGGGTGGCTACGATGACAGCGGTGCCCGAACGACTTATTTCAAACAACAATTCAATAATCTCCTCCGAGGTAGCCGGATCCAGATTGCCGGTGGGCTCATCGGCCAGTATCACCAGAGGATGGTTAATCAGGGCACGTGCGATTCCAACCCTTTGTTGTTCTCCACCTGAGAGTTCATGTGGCATTTTACCACCCTTTCCGGTTAGGCCAACCTTGCTGAGCACATCCTGTGCCCGCTTCATCATCTCATCTTTGTTGTTCCAGCCGGTGGCCATCATCACAAAGAGAAGGTTGTCGTTTACACTGCGGTCGGTGAGCAAACGAAAATCCTGAAACACGATGCCGAGTTTGCGTCTGAGGAAGGGAATATCTTTCTCCTTGATGTCGCTTAATCTAAAACCGGCCAGCTCTATTTCTCCGCGGCTAAGCGCTAAATCTGCGTAAAGCATTTTCAAGAGGCTGCTTTTGCCACTTCCGGTCTTGCCAATGAGATACAAAAATTCGCCTTCGGCTACTTCAAGGCTGACCTTGCTCAAAACAAGATTTTTTCCCTGGTATACATCTACATCTCTGATGCTTACTGCGACCGTACCCATCATCAGAATCCCAGTTTATGAATTTTTCCAAACGGCAACTCCTCAATCAGACGCAGGATTTCTTGAACCTGCTCATCTGTGAAGCCGAACTTTTGCAGCGACTTGTCGGGCCTGTCAACCCTGAAATATGCCTTCAGGGTAAACTGATCGTCTCGCAGCTGTATGTAATCAGGAATCTTGGCTTTGCCTTTTATTTTTAGCAGGTACATGCGTAAAATTGTACAAATGTAGTGATTTCCTTTGCGCGCTATCATAAACCTAAAACTGTTGAAACTGCAATAATTTCAACACTGCCGGGTTAATAAATAGAGCAACCCTTATCCACTTACTCCAAAGCGCCATTCTACCTTTACCACAAATCAGGCATTGATGTTGCGATTGCCAAGGGCACTGTACCTTAGCCTTTTCTTTCTTTTTGTCCCTCTGCTTTTGCCGGCTCAGCGCAATCTGTTTTATACCGGAACAGAGAGCAGCTTCAGGGAGGCCAGAGATTTGCTGCGTAATCAGCGCTTCTCAGCGGCTCAGTCTATTTTCGATGAGGTGGCTTCTCAAACCATGCGCATGGAAGAGCTCCATGTGGAGTCGCGGTATTTTGCGGCACTTTGTGCGTATGAGTTGTTTCACGACGATGCCGCTTTTCGTATGCGGTCTTTTATTCGTAATTACCCCGAGAGTCAACGAATAAAAACAGCGTTTTTCTACCTTGGAAATCTCATGTATCGTCAACGTAATTACCGCGAAGCGCTTGAATGGTACGAGAAAACTGAAGTGATACGCCTGGCCGGCGAGCAACGCTATGAATTAAAATTCAAAAGAGCGTATTGTTATTTCGTAACGCACAAGGACGAACAGGCCAAGACCTTGTTTGCCGACATCAAAGACATCGACAATAAATATGCGGCTCCTGCCACCTATTATTTTTCGCATATCTGTTATGAACAGGGTAATTACGAAACCGCACTCAGCGGCTTTAAAAAATTCTCCTCCAACAGCACCTTCTCTCCCCTTATTCCATATTATCTGGCTCACATCTACTATCACCAGGGTAAATATGAAGATGTGATTCAGGTTGCCAAACCACTCGCTGATACAGGCGATGTAAAGAGAGTACCCGAAATGGCGCGCCTTGTGGCTGATACCTATTATCGTCTGGGGGAGTTTTCTCTGTCGAGAGATTATTACAGGAAGTTTCTGAATGGAGGTCTAAAACCTTCAAGGGAAGACCGTTATATGATGGCTTTCGCAGCCTACAAAACTGGAGATTTCGCCGAGGCCATTGACCAGTATCAGAAGGTGGTGATTGTGAGCGATTCGATGACACAGGTTGCATGGTATCAGATGGCCGATTGTTTTCTGAAATCAGGAAATAAACAGGCTGCAAGA
>JBIIMV010000379.1:0-2643 GCA_044337805.1 Bacteroidia bacterium | reverse complement strand
CAAGTTTTTCTCTCTCACGAGAGATCTGCAATCTTTCTTTTTTGTTGATGTTCTCGAAAGTTCCATCTGTCGCCATTTTGTCGATTGTGGCCATCTTTTTGACAGCCTTTCTGATTGTTGCGAAGTTGGTGAGCATTCCACCGGGCCAACGTTCAACCACGAAAGGCATATTGATGTTTCTAACATGAGAAGCAACCACTTCTTTGGCTTGCTTTTTAGTAGCAACAAAAAGAATTTTCTTTCCTGACTTGGCAACTTGTTTAAGCGCTTCTGAGGCCTGATCAAGAAGAACCTGTGTTTTATTCAGGTCGATGATATGGATTCCATTTTTCTCCATAAAAATGTACGGAGCCATGTTTGGATTCCATTTTCTTTTGAGATGCCCGAAATGAACACCTGCGTCAAGCAACTCGTTATAGGGTACCCTTGGCATTGAGAAGGATTTTGAAATTTTTGATTAACGTTTAGAGAACTGGAAGCGTTTGCGGGCTTTTTTCTGACCAGGCTTTTTCCTTTCGACCATTCTTGGGTCGCGGGTAAGCAATCCGTGAGGCTTTAGCAGCACACGGTTTTCAGGATTTACTTCCACCAAGGCTTTGGCGATACCCAGTCTTAGGGCTTCCGCCTGACCGGTGATACCCCCACCATCGATGTTGGCGTTTACGTCGTAATTGCCTACAGTATTCGAAAGACTGAAAGGCTGCACAACTTTGTATTGGAGCATTGTTGTACCGAAGTAGGATTTATAGTCTTTTCCATTAACGGTAATATTACCTGAGCCGGGGGTCAGGTAAACACGTGCAATGGCAGTTTTTCTACGACCTGTTGTGTTGTTGGTTGACATAGACAAAATCAGAGTAGCGGTTTAATATCAAAAGTAGTTGGGTTCTGGGCTGCATGAGGATGTTCAGTTCCGGGGTAGACGTAAACATTACCGAAAACCTTTTTGCCAAGACGGTTTTTAGGCAACATCCTGCGGATGGCCAACTCCACCATTCTTTCAGGGTAGGTTGTCATTAATTCACCGGGAGTGGTAAATCTTTGTCCACCGGGATATCCGGTATAGCGTGTATAAACCTTATCATTAAACTTATTTCCGGTCATTTTTATTTTGGCGGCATTAATGATAATAACATTATCTCCTCCATCGACATGAGGAGTGAAATCGGGCTTATGCTTTCCGCGAAGAATCTTTGCAACCTGGGAAGAGAGCCTTCCAAGAACAAGATTTTCGGCATCAATCAAGAGCCAGTTTTTGCTAACAGTTTCACGGTTAGCCGATACGGTTTTGTAACTCAGCGCATCCACAGTTTTTGTGTTTTTTGTTGGTACCTCCCCAAAAAGGGGACGCAAATGTATGAATTTTTTCTTCCCTCAAAAAATTATCAACAAGAATTAGAGGAAAAACCCTGAACTCAGCGTTTCACCTCCACCATTTCATATCCTTCGATGATATCGCCCACCTTTATATCATTGAAATTGTGCAGATTAAGGCCGCATTCGTAGCCAAATGCAACCTCCCTGACATCATCTTTGAATCGTTTTAGCGAGCCGAGTTCACCTGAGAAGATGACAATACCGTCACGAATTAGTCGAACCTTGGTATTTCGATTAACCTTTCCGTCGAGAACCATACAACCCGCGATGGTGCCCACCTTGGAGATTTTGAAAGTTTCTCTGACCTCAATGTTACAGGTAATCTTTTCTTCGTAATCAGGAGCGAGCATTCCCTCCATGGCAGATTTCACCTCATTGATGGCATCGTAGATTACTGAATAGAGACGGATATCTATCTGTTCCTGTTCAGCTAATTTTCGGGCACCTGAACTAGGACGAACCTGGAAGCCAATGATAATTGCATTCGAAGCAGAGGCGAGAAGGACATCAGATTCTGTAACCTGTCCCACGCTCTTGTGTATAACATTTACCTGAATCTTCTCTGTTGTCAGCTTGAGCAACGAATCAGTGAGGGCCTCTACGGAACCATCTACGTCACCTTTAACAATGATATTGAGTTCCTTGAAGTCGCCAATGGCCAACCTACGGCCAATTTCATCCAGGGTAATGTGTTTCTGGGTTCTGTACCCCTGCTCACGGAGTAGCTGAAGTCTCTTCAAGGCAATATCCTTCGCTTCCCTCTCGTCATCCATTACCTTGAATTTGTCACCAGCGGTCGGAGCACCGGAAAGACCGAGAAGCTGAACCGGCATTGAAGGACCAGCGTGCTTAATATGAGTTCCTCTTTCGTTGAATAGCGCTTTCACTTTTCCGGAATAACAACCAGCAAGCAAAATATCACCTACCTGCATGGTACCAGCCTGCACGAGTACCGTGGTGACGTATCCCCGGCCTTTATCCAGAGAAGACTCAATGACGGTTCCGACGGCATTTTTCTCAGGATTCGCCTTAAGATCAAGCATTTCAGCCTCTAGCAATACCTTTTCAAGCAGCACATCAATATTGAGTCCCTTTTTGGCAGATATTTCCTGACACTGGTACTTTCCACCCCATTCTTCAACCAGGATATTCATGCCGGACAGTTCCTCCCGGATTTTATCTGGGTTAGCACCCGGTTTGTCAATCTTATTGATAGCAATAATTATGGGGACACCGGCAGCCTGAGCATGGTTAATGGCTTCACGC
>JBIIMV010000378.1:0-2649 GCA_044337805.1 Bacteroidia bacterium | reverse complement strand
CTTATCGCTTCGCCTTTGCTCGACCTACTGGCATTTTCTGGATATATTGTGGCTGTATCTTTTCTTTTTCCTCTTGTTTATTGGCTAAAAACCGACATAAACCAGCAGGAATTTTAAAAAGAAAGCTTTTGAGGGAAAAATCTTTTTACTTTTACGCCCCAAAGAATTAACAAAAGTTCACAAAAGTATGGGAGGTCACGGTTCTGCCGCAGTAAAAGCCCACTGGGATGGTGGTGTTTCTCCGCTGGGCGCGAGTTATGGAAAACTGATGATGTGGTTTTTCTTAGTCTCAGATGCGTTCACATTCAGCGGATTGCTCTGTGCGTATGGTTTCATGCGCCACAAGTATTCTGATATTTGGCCCAATCCGGGCGATGTTTTTACCCACTTTCCGTTTTACGAAGGACATATTCCTTTGGCTTATGTGGGCTTGATGACCTTCATCCTCATCATGAGTTCCGTAACAATGGTATTGGCTGTTGAAGCAGGTCACAGAAATTCTAAAAAAGAAGTTACCATATGGATGCTGCTCACCATCATTGGTGGTCTTGCCTTCGTTGGTTCTCAGGCATGGGAGTGGTATCACTTCATCGTAGGAACAGATGAAGGAGCGGTGAGAAATATCCTGGTTGACGGAACCTATCAGAACGTCAAAATTCACGGAGCGAACCTCGTTTACAATGAGTACGGATTGCCGGTATTTGGTGATTTCTTCTTCTTCATTACCGGATTTCACGGTTTTCACGTGTTCTCCGGTGTAGTAATCAACTTCATCATTTTCGTAAATGTTGTTAAAGGAACCTACGAAAAACGAGGACACTACGAAATGGTTGAGAAAGTTGGTCTCTATTGGCACTTCGTTGACCTTGTTTGGGTTTTCGTATTTACCTTCTTCTACCTCCTCTGATTTCAGTAACCAGTAAATAAAACCTTATGTCAGGCTTTCACGACGAATATCCATCTTACGAAACCATGGCCCTTCACGACGAGGCAACCGGTAAAGTTGTCCGTAAAAAACTCTGGAGAGTCTTCTGGATCATGCTCGCTGTTACCATTGTTGAACTGATCATCGGCTTCAAAGCCACAGATTGGCACTTGTCTAAATCTCTGCTTAAAGTCATTTTCATTGGTCTTACCATCGTTAAAGCCGGGTATATCGTTTTATCTTTTATGCACCTTGGCGATGAAGTAAAACCTCTGAAATTTGCCATTCTGGTGCCATTCACGGTGTTTGTGCTTTATCTGGTTGCCCTGGTTGACCTCAGCGAAGGTTCTTATTCAATGGAGGGACGTTACCACATTGACAAAGTCTATTTTGAAAAAAAATCACACCACGAAGCCGGCGCTGGTGAACATCACTAAGTAGTGGGTGTTTATCTTTCATGAACCGTATTAAAGAAAAAAACCCTCCTTCCAAAAGGAGGGTTTTTTTGTTGATTTTCTTCCTGGTGCCCTCACTGCTCTGCCTAACGTTTTATTATTTCGGCATCAGAAAACCCTTTACTGAAGGAGGAAAAATATTCAAAGCCTTGCCGCACCTGGGAAAGTTCACCGGAACGATTGCTTCAGGCGATAGTATTTTCGAGCCGGTAAAGAACTTTAAAATGATAAATCAACTCGGGCAAAACACCGATCAGAATAGCCTAAATAACAGATTTTATCTACTGAGTTTTGTAGATGCAAACTGCAGCGAAGACTGCAAGGCCGTGCTTTTTCAATTGAGCAGAGCACAAGAAAAACTGCACTATCTGAGAAAGAGCTTTCAGATTGTTACCCTGGTGAATGGAACAAGGGAAAAAGACATAAATAAACTCGATGCACTTGTAAAGGCGGTTCACCCCGACCCGGAAATTTGGCAAATAGGACTTACAGAGGATGCTCTTGACGCTCTGGTTTTCGAAAACCTGCGTATCAACATGCTTCCAAAACTCGCCCGATGCAAGCATTCTGTTCCATCAGAATGGGCAGTATTGGTTGACAAAGAGCATCAGGCAAGAGCCTACTACCGCATCATTGATGTTAAAGACACAGACCGTTTGATTACGGAGGCACTTGTACTAAGTGCCGAATATGGAAAATTCAAGAACATGGACCTCAAAAAAAAATAAGCTTATGCTGGAACCAAGCCTCAAAAAAAATGATTCACGCGCCCGTCTGCTGATCTGGGTGTTTTCGTTTGTTGTATTTGCTGCCGTTGTGATACTTGGCAGAGTGAAGCTCGATGTTGACCCGGGTTTTAATGTTCATGTATTTGCGACAGCCAATGCACTTATTAATTCGGCCATAGCCGTTTTGCTGATACTTGCCCTGGTATTTGTGAAACAGAAAAAGTATGTGCTCCACAAAAAGGTTATGATGACAGCCCTGATGCTATCGGTTGTATTCCTTGTCTCCTACATCGCACATCATCTGCTGGCGGGTGATACACGATATGGAGGAGAAGGCAGCATGCGCACATTTTACTACATCATTCTCATCAGCCATATTTTTTTGGCTGCCATTATCCTGCCGTTTATCCTGTTTACTGCCTATCGCGGGCTAACAGGTGAATACGTGCTTCACAAGAAAATTGCCAAAATAACCTGGCCCATCTGGTTTTATGTAGCAGTAACAGGTCCTTGGGTATACAGCATGATATCTCCGTATTAT
>JBIIMV010000377.1:0-2665 GCA_044337805.1 Bacteroidia bacterium | reverse complement strand
ATACCATCCATTTTCGTTTCTCCAAAAGTCTATCGTAAACCAGCTTTTTTTCCGGATAATTTGCCTCTATCTGTTCTATCCGTAAATCATGAATTTCACGATTGAGATCGATAATCAAATATGTCCACCATGAAAATTGCAAAAAAACATAAATCACGAGAAAGTAAAATTGCAGCAAAGCCCTGCCATGTGTCACCTGATTTTTTTCCATGAGACAAATTTAGCTCACTAAAATAAGTTTGTATTTATTATTTTTCGTCGAACAAACTACCTCTGGCAAAAATCCATGGGTTCACCAACCTATTATTTTGTTGCGTTTCTGCTATACAACCCAACCGTGAAAAAATGACTTTCAGTAAAGTTGCAAGAAGTTTCCAATAAAACACCATTTTGTTCATTGGGACTTACTGAAGAAGATGAAAGTGCTGAAACATACCGGGCATGCTTCCTTTTTGCGAGTCCAAGGGAATTGTTGTTTCATCAAACAATTATGGATTTAATCGTTTCGACCCATATTCAGGAGCACACAGGGTACTTTGGAGCGTTTTTATAATTGTTGAAAAGAGTGCGTAATTAAAAACACCTGTTAAGGGGAATTTTTGCGCAGGAATACCTATATTCGTGTTAGCAAATTGCCCCCCAACGGATATGAAAAAAACTCTTCTGACAAGCGCTTTACTCAGCCTGACACTTTTATCTGCATTCGCCGGAAATACTCAATATTTCTATCAGGACGCATCAAAACTTATCAAAGGCAGTCAGGAAGTGCGAATGAACAAAGATGACTCCCGAATTGAATTCGTCAAATTCCCCTCTGAGAGTGCCCCTACATTCGACGGATTTCTTCAATGGCTGCAGATGGAACTAAAGCTTTCCGCTGACTTTCGCCTACTGGAAAAGTCTGTTGAAAAAGATGCTGATGGCACAAAACACTACAGGTATTCATGGACCTATCAGCAAGTTCCATTCGCATATCAAACGCTGCTGGTACATGTCAGGGATGGAAAGGTGTTGTCATTTAATGGAGAAATTCCTGAAACTCCCGGAAAGGTGATTCCGGGCATCAGTGTTTCCTCTGCCTTAACAAAAGCCCTTGGTTCTGTTAACGCATCCACCTATAAATGGCAACTTCCGGAAGAGGAATCACAACTTAAAGCAGAAACTGGAAACACCTCTGCCACCTATTATCCAAAAGGAGAACTTCAATATATCAACGCACCTGAAGGGAAATTTAAAAATCAAATCAAATTGGCCTGGATGTTCGATTTATACGCACATCAACCACTTTCCAGACAATTGATTTTCGTCGATGCCACTAACGGGGAAATAATTTTCAGTGCCAACCGCATTCATGAAGCCAATGCAAATGGCACAGCAGTTACCGCATACAGCGGAACACAGAATATTACTACAGATTACACAGGTAGCCTCTATCGCCTTCGTGAAACCGGACGGGGAAATGGTATTGAAACCTACAACATGCTGACCGGTACAAATTATGGTTCAGCCGTTGACTTTACCGATGCTGATAATTACTGGAACAATGTGAATGCAGCAAAAGACCAATATGCGACAGACGCTCACTATGCAGCTGAAGAGACCTACGATTTTTTCTTCACCCGCTACGCAAGAAACTCTATTGACAACAATGGATTTACATTGAAAAGCTATGTTCACTATTCCACAAATTATGTGAATGCATTCTGGGATGGTAGCAGAATGACTTATGGGGATGGGAATACAAGTTATAGTCCTCTGACCTCACTGGATATCGGTGGACATGAAATCACTCATGGCCTCACGAATTTCACAGCCAATCTGGTTTATCAAAATGAATCAGGTGCGTTAAACGAATCTTTTTCAGACATCTTCGGAACAGCAATTGAATTTTATGCATCACCTTCCACTGCAGACTGGCTCATAGGTGAAGACATAGGTGCGGCATTCAGATCGCACTCAAACCCTAATGCATACGGCGATCCTGATACCTATCTGGGTACGAATTGGTATTCAGGCACTGCTGATAACGGAGGAGTGCATTCCAACAGTGGTGTTATGAATTACTGGTTTTATCTTCTCTCGGTAGGCGCTTCGGGAACAAATGATATTGGAAATGCCTTTAACGTAACAGGAATTAATATTGTAAAGGCTGCGGCAATTGCTTACAGAACGCTCACCGTATACCTCACAACCAATTCTCAATACGCCGATGCAAGATTCTATAGTATTCAAGCCGCGACTGACCTTTTCGGTGCCTGTTCCCAGGAAGTTATTCAAACTACAAATGCTTGGTACGCAGTCGGTGTCGGAACCCCATATAGCAACACCATCAGCATTAGCGCGAGCGGGCCAACAACATTCTGTGATGGAGGCTCTGTCTTGTTGCAGGCAAGCCCATCAAACGCCTCAGGTTATGTCTGGTATTTAAACAACGTAGCCATATCGGGTGCTAATCAGGCAACCTATTCCGCCACAGCATCAGGTAGTTTCAAAGCTTCTGCAAATATCTGCGGAACCAATGTTACATCAGGAGTTATAGCAGTGAATGAAGTTGTTATTCAACCACAGATTTCACCATCAGGAAATGCCTTATCATGTAATGGATCTCCAATTACACTCAGTACCACAATTGCTACAGGATACCAGGCTCAATGGAATCGCAATA
>JBIIMV010000375.1:0-2666 GCA_044337805.1 Bacteroidia bacterium | reverse complement strand
GATTTCTGAGACCCGCACTCCGTTGTCTTCCAGACAAATTTCGAATGCCACTCCCGGAATGTCTTTTTCAAAGTTCCCACGTTTTAAAAAGACATGCAGCAGTAAATTTGAAAATGCGGGATCTTTTTCATGGTGATGCCGAAAGAAATCTTCACGGTCAATATGAATCTCAATATTGCCTGCAAATAAAACATCATTCACTTTTACAACCCCGCACTCAAAATCCGGACCTGATCCCGGGTTAGGAATGCCAGGGTGTATCAATTGTAAACTCTGACCGCATATTGCCCTGTAAGTGCGGACTCTCTGCGCCTGCGTTTCCCATTTTGCTTGTAAAAATGACTCTTTCAAATTTATTTACCTTAATTCAGTGACTGTTCCGGTAATTTCAATCTTCCGGTTTAAATAAGTTCTGTAGCAGAAGATTCAGATGTAAACCCCATCAGAAGATTCACTGCTGTCTCATTTTTCCTCAGCTTGAGGCTCTCTAAATGAAAGCAGGTAATCCTTAACCACGGAAGTTCCTGGATTCGTGAATGCTCTCAACACCAAAAGCAATAGGTTGAATCATTCATTTTCCCCGCTAAAGCTATCTTTAACGTAAACTTACATAAATATCTGATTTTTTTTCCAAGAATGCTACAGAATCAAAAAAATCACATAATCTCTCTAAAGGTATTGACTTCTGAACTTGATTTGCAGTGTTCATTCTCCTTCAGGCTTACCTTTGAATAAGTTTAGGCTAAAATTTCCGAGTGATAGAAATATTCTGTGCCGGTATCATTCAGGCAAAGGCATCTGAATTGCTCTCGGCTAAACAATTTAAAATTCACTTTTCTCAGTTTGGTCTAATACGTTTTTTTCTTATATTTGCGTGCCCATTGGCCCAGGTGGCGAAATTGGTAGACGCACCACTTTGAGGGGGTGGCGGGAAACCGTGCTGGTTCGAGTCCAGTCCTGGGCACTATTTTACCACCGCCCGGGTGGCGAAATTGGTAAACGTTGCGGTCTCAGAAGCCGTTGGAGTAATATCCTTGTGAGTTCGAGTCTCACTCCGGGCACTTAAAAGGGCGAAAGCCCTTTTTTTATTTCTCTGATTTTGTTTCCTTATCCAGTAAGTTCAGACTCATCAACTCTCTAAAGGTGTTTCGCATGCCATCTGTTGACCCATCAAGAAAAATGACATTTCCCTTTCCATGTTCAGCAAAATTTTTAACCGCCTCAGTCCACATGGTAAAAAGAATAACACTGGTGTCTAAATTGGCTTGCTGCATTTCTTTTGCGGCCATACTCATTCCTTTGGCAACTTCTTGTCTGAAAAGGGCAATACCTTGACCTCTCAATTGGGCAGCCTGCCTTTCTGCTTCTGCTGCAATACGAATGGCATTACCTTCTGCTTCTGCTGCTTTGGTCTTTGTAATGAGAAGTGCCTGACCTTCATTTTCTGCCGCAGCCTTGAGATTATTGCTCGCAACAACCTGACTCATAGAACGCAGAATTGCATCATCGAAAGTAATGTCATTCAATTGTAAATCAATAAGGTGATAACCCCAATCCTCAAGAACTTGATCGATTTGTTGTTTTACATATTCTACAATTTCTTTCCTGAGTGCAAGAATTTCGCTTTGTTTTTGAGTGGCAACAAAACTCCTCACTGAGCCCTCTACAGTTCTCACCAGGGCTTGCATCAGACTGGTTTCATTTATGAATTTGAAGGCAACATTTTTGATGGTTTTCTCTTCCTGATCCAACACAGTGTATAGCAACATCGCCTTGAAGTAGACATTGGCCTGATCAAGAGTTATCGCCTGAAATTCCAATTCAACGGAGCGATTCTGTATGGAGATTCGTTTGTGAACCATTTCGATATAGGGTATTCTGAAATTTAGTCCGGGATTCATGGTTCGGTGGTACTTGCCAAAGACAGTGGTTACGCCAATAGTTCCCTGTTTAATGGTGATGAATGATCCGGCTATGAGTAGGACAATGGCAATAATGACAATTTCCATGGTTTTTATGTTTGTCACAAGATATCATTTTTTTTCCTAATGATGTAAGCAGGATCTTCATGCTGCTGCTTTTTCCGTTGCATTCACATGCTCAGCCTTTGGAAGTTTTTTTAGTAGCAGATGAATCACGGCAGCGTTTTTGCTGTTTTGCGGGCACTAACTCTAACATGAGCCTTCATTGTGAATAATCTGACAATAACAAGTAGACCAAGGCATAATGACACTGATTTTTTCAGTCCCCTGAGTCATAAGGTCCTTGTTCATGAAAATTAATTACCCCTTTTAGATGATTTTGTCTTATCGCATTTGAAATACCAAGCCTTAAGAAATCTTGTTCTGTTGATGTACTAATTGATATTTAGCGAAATAAAATTTACTTAAATAATTGGTAATCAAATATTTGTATTTTTATTAAGGTTTTCTGTTTCTTACATAACTAATTCACCGGAAACCTGAATTGAATCGATTCTTTTATATCTTTGTTCGAAATGAAAAAGGTACTTTTTCTTCTGGTCTTCTCGGTCGTTTCTTTATCCGCCTTTGCGCAACAGTGGAAAAAGACGCGCCGTGAGGTTATTATCGGCTTCGGGGCCTCAAATTTTCTGGGTGATCTTGGTGGTGCGGATCAGATTGGAACACATTTGATGAAGGATTTGG
>JBIIMV010000376.1:0-2666 GCA_044337805.1 Bacteroidia bacterium | reverse complement strand
AATTGGGCTTTCACGTGAAATTGGGTTATTGAAAAAGGAGAAAAACCTGACCATTTTTCAGATTAGACGTTGGAAAAAAATCATGCGTACTCAATTGCAAAGCGGCGAGTTACTGGGTGTCGATGAGCAGTTTGTAAGAGCAGTTTATCAGCTCATTCATCAGGATAGCATCAGGATTCAAAGTGAGATAATGAACAAAAAGCCAGAGACTGCAAAGGAATTACGCGCCTGAAGATTTTTTTTATATCTTAGCGCTTCAAAACATAACAACATGATTAAGTTATTGAGTGGGTTAGCATTAACCTTTTCCATTCTTTTTGTCTCTGTTTCGGAAACCAAGGCACAGAGTAAGGCCCAACCTTTATCTGAGTCCCTTGAGAAACAGAAGTCAGAGGCGAGAATATTCATCACACGCACAGCGAGAGTGGTTCTTGATGTTCAGGTTCAGGTAGCAAAGGGGAATGTTCTTCAAGGCGATTTTTCTGCTGCTGTAAATCACACCCGCCATGCCATCGAGCTTTACCAATCTGGTAGCTACAGAAGAGCTGCTATGCATGCCGAGCTTGCGCGCAGGCTTGCCTTGAAAGCTTCAAAAGCCAATCAGGGTAAGATAGATGCTTCGCTTAGTTCTCTCAACGAACAAGAAAAATCTATCATGCAAGGTCCTCGTCAGGAGGATGCAGAGCTCATCACCGAGGTCGCAAAACTCTTGAAATCAAAACCGGCGGTATCTGAGGCTGGTCTGGTAAAATCAGAACTCATTGATTTGAAGCAGGCAAACCTGAACACTGTTCTAAAATAATCTCCAGAGGATTCATTTTTAATGGCCATCGTTCACGGATGGCCATTTTTTTTAGATAGTCAGGCTTAAGCAAGTGTAGCCAAGCATCCAGCCGGCAAAAACCTGGGAGAGGTTATGTGCACGGAGATGAATGCGGCAGACGCCGATGATTCCCGAAAAAATCAGAAAAAACAGGACCAAAAACATTCCTTGCGTTCCGTTAGAAATGGAGGTGTTTATGCAGAAAGCGGTAATGCCTCCGATGCCGGCCATGTGAGCGCTGATCTTCCATTTCAGGCTTATCAGTGCGGTCAGAAATATGGTCAGTATTCCACCTGCCTGCAGGTTATATATGACATCCGGTAAGTGCGCATCTTTAAGTAACAGATAGGTAAAGAAATAAAACACTGTGGTTATCAGGTAAGGCCATTTTCTTTCTTTTTCCGATTTCATTTCTATACTTGAAATAAAACCAAATCGAACCAGAAGGAATGAAAACAAGGAGGGAAGAAGCGCGGTGTTTAAAAACACCAATGAGAGAAGAAGTATTTTTTGGTTCAGAGAAATATAGAAGTAGCTGATGGATGGATGTCCCAGTACAAGAAGAAAACCAAAGGTTGGGGCGAATACGGGATGAAAAAGAACACTCAGAACCTTTGCCGGGGAGTCAAATGATGAGCCGGGAGAAGAATTATCTGTGTGCATTTCAGACTTCCTTTCTCATTCTTGCTACAGGTATGCCCAGCTGCTCGCGGTATTTTGCCACTGTGCGACGGGCAATGTTGTAGCCCTTGGCTTTTAAAATTGCTGCAAGTTTATCGTCGGGAAGTGGCTTCTTTTTATTTTCTGCTGAGATACAATCTTCTAAAATCTTTTTGACTTCGCGGGTGGAAACTTCTTCTCCCGAATCAGTTGAAAGCGATTCAGAAAAGAACGATTTAAGTAAGAGTGTTCCAAAAGGAGTTTGAATGTATTTGCTGTTTGCCACTCTGGAAACAGTGCTGATATCCAGACCCACACGATCTGCGATATCTTTTAGAATCATGGGTCTTAATTTTGTTTCGTCACCTTCTCTGAAATACTCTTTTTGGTACTCATATATTGCCTTCATCGTTGAAAGTAAGGTTACTTCTCTTTGCCTTATGGCATCAATAAACCACTTGGCGGAATCGAGTTTTTGTTTGACGAACTGAACAGCTTCTTTTTTTTCTTTTTCCCGCAACTTCGATTTGGAGTATTCTTCAAGCATCTGGGAATAGACTTTACTCACCCTTAGGTCAGGTGAGTTACGGCTATTGAGATAAAGCTCCTGATCACCTCCCTCAGCATTCACGAGGATAAAGTCCGGGATCACATGCAGAACAGACCGTTTCCCATCTGAAAAGGTATTACCGGGCTTTGGGTTCAGTCTGGTAATTTCATGGATAACATCCTTGAGCGTCTCTTCACTGATGTTAAGCTTTTTGGCTATTTTATCATAATGTTTTTTGGAAAATTCCTCCATGTACTCATCAATGATTCTAATGGCACAGAGAATATTTTCATCATGTTTTTCTGCGTAGCGTCTTCTAAGCTGAATCAGGAGGCATTCACCTAAGTTTCTTGCGCCAACACCGGGAGGGTCGAAATCATGAAGGAGCAACAGGATTTTTTCCAGCTCTTGCGGAGTGATATTGATGTTTTGTGAGAACGCAAGGTCATCGGCGATGAGAGGAATATCCCGTCTTAGGTATCCATCGTCGTCGATATTGCCGATGAGCACCAGTCCGGCCTGATATTCAAGGTCGCTGAGGTCGCGTAAACCTAATTGCTGAATAAGGTTATCCTGAAAACTGATGTTACCTGACAGGGGCACTTCTCTCTGTTCCTCGTCGGGTCCGGTGTT
>JBIIMV010000374.1:0-2671 GCA_044337805.1 Bacteroidia bacterium | reverse complement strand
TGTAAACATTAAATCCCCCTATCAGTCTTGTCCAGACCTCTTTGCCATCTAAAGAAATCAATTGTCCGCCAATATGAGACTCTATCAACTTGGCTTTAAAATCTGCACCCTGCTGAACAGAATAAAAGTATTTCTTCGCCTTGGTATTCTGAAGCATGATCTTTCCATTGCGGTCATCACGATTTACAACGGCAATGGAAGAAGCACTCAATTGGTCAAAAAATCCTTTTTTAGCTTGCAGGTAGTGATCAAAATCTCCGTGATAGTCGAGATGATCATGGGTAATATTGGTAAATCCTGCTACTGCGAATTCCAAACCTGCTATTCGCTTTTGATCCACCGCATGTGAACTCACCTCCATGAAAGCGTAAGTGCATCCTCTTTGTACCATCTCTGATAAAAGGAAATTAAGTTGAACTGGATCCGGAGTCGTATGAGTAGAAGGCAATTCCTCACGGTCAATTAAATATTTTACCGTTGAGATTAACCCACATTTATATCCTAATAGCCTGAATAACTGATAAAGAAGGGTAACACAAGTTGTCTTACCGTTCGTTCCTGTTATTCCTATCAACTTGAGCCTGCTTGATGGTTGATCGTAGAAATTGGAAGCCATCTGACCTAATGCATAGGCGGAATCTTTTACCTGTATATAGGTCACCTTTTCATCTTTAATCTCAGGCATCTGTTCGCATACGATGGCAAGTGCTCCTGAGGCAACGGCAGAATCAATAAACCGATGTCCGTCTGATGTGGTGCCTCTTACTGCAACAAACAAGCCCATGCGTTCGACTTTCCGCGAATCTGATGTAATTGATGAAACCGCAATATGCGTCTGTCCAACTACGTCAGTAATTCCTGCTTTATACAATATCTCGCTCAGTAACTTCATGAAAGTTCTATCTTAATAATCATTCCTTTCTGACATTGCCTGCCAGCAGGAATACTCTGTCTTCTTATGATGCCCCTACCTGAAACCTTAACAACCAATGAACGACTCTCCAAAAGCGGAATGGCATCTTTCAATGCCATGCCATGAACGTCCGGAACTTCGTTGCTTCGAATTACCATTGGATGAAGACTCCATCCATTATTTCTCATGGTAACATTTGAGTAGGACGTTCCCACATTCCTTACGCCTTTTACATCCAGCTTCGAGGCTATGGCTTTTAAATCATTGGTGAAACCGGATGTTATCAACGGTCGAAGCATGGCTACAGCTGATGTATCTTCTTTTAGCTCCTTATGGATACTCGTGCTCATGGAATAAACCTTGTCGGCAATCTCCCTGAATACCGGTCCGGCAACATCATTCGCATAGTAAGCACTCTTCGACGGCTCATATACCACCACGATACATGAATACAAGGGCTCTGATGCCGGAAAATATCCGCAAAGTGAGGCCTGATAAACAATCTTTTCTCCTGATTTATATCCCGTATTACCCTGAGCAATCTGAGCTGTTCCGGTTTTGGCAGCAATCTGGTATGGCGCTGTTTTTAGATTTGTCGCTGTTCCAAATTTCACAACACCCTCAAGCATCCTTCTTCCTTTCATTGCGGTTTCTTTTGAACAAACACGTGCATTCAGAACAACAGGCACTGCATCAAATAGCACTTTGCCATCATGACGTATTTCCTTAACAAATGAGGGTTTTATCATTACTCCATCATTTGCAATTGCATTATAAAAAGTCAATATCTGCATGGGCGTCATCTTCTCCTCATATCCAATTGACATCAGTGGTAGTGAAAGACCGGACCAGTACTTTGATTTTGTATCTTTTATATACGGATTTGCTTCTCCAGAAATTTCCAGCCCTAACGGCTTGTGTATGCCGAAGCTGTAAAGGCGGTTGATAAACTTTTGTGGATTACTTGCATAATGTTTCATCACAATTTTGGAGGTTCCAACATTCGACGATTTCTCAAAAACCTCTTTTAGTGATATCCTTCCATAGCCTCCTTTATGGGAGTCTTTCATGGTATAACTAAAATATTTCTTAGTTCCATTTTCTGTATCAGTAACCTCACTCGTGTCAGCAAATCCATCCTCGATTGCGGCAATAAGTGACATTAGTTTAAATGTTGAACCCGGCTCTGTGGCCTGTCCAATGGCATAATTCAACACCTCAGTATAACGACCTGTATCCTGCCTTGTAAGATTTACAATTGCACGAATTTGTCCTGTCTTTACCTCCATCAAAACTGCACAGCCGGCCTTTGCATTTTCTGCAATGAGTTTTTTCTCAAGTGCATGATGTGCCACATCCTGCACAGCCGCGTCAATAGTGGTAATGATATCATGCCCATTCTCCGGTTCGATCTCATTATCCATATTTATAGGCTTCCAGATACCACCTGCAATTTTCTGCATCCAGCGCTGTCCCTTCACGCCTTGTAAATCATCATTATAGCTACCTTCAATACCCAGTTTCACGCTATCACGGTTAAATCCGATTGTACGCATTGCAAGGTTCTTGAAGGGTAATTCTCTCCTGCTTCTCTGAAGAACAATTAATCCTCCTTTAAACTTTCCCATACGAAAAATCGGAAATTTCCTCACCCTCTTCAACGTAACATAATCAACCTTGGATTTAATAAGCAAATACCGCTCCTTGTCTCGTCTTGCCTGAACAAGATAATTCTTCCATTCAGCCTTATCCCTGATA
>JBIIMV010000371.1:0-2677 GCA_044337805.1 Bacteroidia bacterium | reverse complement strand
AAGACGAGTTTCTTCCCATGTTATCTCCGGAGAATGACATGATCTATTATACCCGGAGATATATGAAACAGGGAAGAGATGTTCTTTATCCAACCCAGGTAGAAGAGCTTACCATGGCAAAACGGCAAGGCGACATTTATTCAGGAGCAGCTCCCATGGAGAGGCCATTCAACAGCGGAGAAGGATTTGGAGGCATCACTTTCAGTCTCGACAATGAGCAGCTGTACATCACCATTTGCAAGCCCGAAAAAATCCCAAACAAAGGCACGGTGATGAACTGCGATATTTACACCTCCCGATGGAACAGAGATCACTGGACAGCCTTCGAAAATTTAGGCGACAAGGTGAATACCAAAGATGGGTGGGAAGCACAACCCACGCTATCTGCTGACGGCAAGACCCTCTTTTTTGCCGGGGCCAGGAACGACTCCAAAGGCATGGATATTTACAAAACCGAGAAGCAAAGCGATGGAAGCTGGGGAGCAGCAATGAATCTGGGGCCTCCCATCAACACAGAGAAAAACGAAAAATCACCATTCATACACAGCGATAGCCAGACCCTTTACTTTGCATCAGACGGACTGGAAGGACTGGGAGGATATGATGTATTTTATTGCCGGATGCAGGAAGACGGGAAGTGGGAAAAACCAAAAAATCTTGGCTATCCGATCAACACCGATAACGATGAGGTAGGATTTTTTGTCAGCACCGATGGAAAAATCGGATACTTCTCGACGAACCAGTTAAAAGACAAAGGAAAAGGAGGATACGACATTTTCTCCTTTGACCTTTATAAAGAAGCGAGGCCACAAAAAGTGTTGTTTGTAAGAGGCAAGCTAGAAGACTCCGAGGGCGCACTTGTTACTGGAAGCTCCATCGAAATAAAGACCATGCAAACCAATAAGACGACTAAAGTTGAGGTTGATTCCCTTACCGGAAAATATGCTGCAGTCGTTGCAGTAAAAGAGCATGAAGATGCGCTGATGACGATAAAAAGACCTGGCTATGCCTTCAACACCAGGGTACTAAAAAATGATGATACCCATGCAGGCAAAGTGCAGAATCTGAACGAAACGATACAGCCTGCAAAGAGTGGGAAAGCATACGATCTGCCGGCAATACGGTATAAACCAAACTCGGCAGAAATAACACCGGAAAGCAAACCCGTGCTGGATGCTTTCGCAGAATACATGAATGAAAACGAGGAATTAAAAATTGAAATCCGTGGACATACAGATAACACCGGCAGTCCGGCTGCCAATATGGCCCTCAGCAGCGACCGTGCCTTTACCATCATGGACTATCTTCTTAGCAAAGGAATACCTAAAAGCAGATTGTCCTTCAAAGGTTACGGTGATACCAAACCTATTGCACCCAACACCACAGAAGAGGAAAAAGCCAGGAACAGACGCACAGAATTTTTTGTGATTTCAAAATGAATTTTCTGGCACACCTGTACCTGTCAAGACATTCAACACCCCTGATGATTGGCAACTTCATTGCCGATACTATCAAAGGCAACAAATGGAAGGAGCATAATCCCGAAATTGCTTCCGGTATCCGCATGCACAGAGCCATCGATCACTTTATTGACCATCATCCCATTGCCAGACTAACCTCGAACCGCTTTAAAACCACATTAGGAAAGTATTCAGGCGTGATGACCGATATGTGTTATGACTATTTTCTTGCTAGCAGATGGAAACAATATCACGAAACACCCCTTGAAGATTTTGCCTTAGAGGTTTACAGCATGATGGAAGACAACCATCATTATCTGACAGAACGTGCCATTGGGATTTTTCATCACATGAAAACACACAACTGGCTATGTTGCTATGAGAGCCTCGAGGGCATGCAAGAGATACTGACCATGATGAGCAAACGCATTCAACATCGGGCAGCCCTTTACGAGGCGGTGCCGCTCATCAGAGAACAGGAGAAAGAGATTGAGGCTGAGTTTTCCATTTTTATGAAAGAGGCAATAAAGACCTTCCATTCCGGCAGGACATTTTAAAACAACATTCCTGCCGGGCGTTAAACCATTGTTTCAGCCTTCAGTCAAAACATAAAATTACAACATGAAAAAGGTCATTCACATCATTTTCATGCTTCCCCTGATGCTGCATGCACAAGAGGACGCAACGGTGAGAGAACAGATTAGTCTGGAGGGACTGCTGGAACTATGCAAAAAATCGAACAACCCGGAAGATCTGGAGAAAGCCATCAATACCAACACCAGCGCCATCCATAATATAGATTTGAATGACGACGGACAAACAGACTACCTCTATGTAGAAGATATCACAGAAGAAAACCTTCACATGCTTTTCATCAGAACTGAGATAAAAGAAAATGAGGATCAGGACATCGCGGTGATTGAAATCGAAAAAGCCGGGGAACAAGTTGTCTATGTTCGTGCTATTGCGGATTCAACACTTTTCGGAGAAGATTTGTCTATTGAGCCGAAAGATGAAAAAGAGCTCAACAGCGGAGGCAAGGGCGGTCCTTATATGTCTGAGTGCAAGGTTAGATTGTTGAGAGCCAATTGCTGGGGCTGGCCAATAGTAAAAACACTGTATATGCCCTCCTACCGGCCCTGGGTAAGTCCTTACAGGATCAGACGTCTTCCACCCTGGTATTCCCCATGGAGACCGGTGCCAAATAAGATGTTCAG
>JBIIMV010000020.1:0-10523 GCA_044337805.1 Bacteroidia bacterium | reverse complement strand
GGAGAGCCTGCATGACAGCCGGTGCAATTGGCTCCGTCGCCCGGTGAGCCTGTTCTGCCTGCAGGTGCACCTGCAGAAGAGGTGTGTGCCCTGTTCTGCATGGCGTCGTTGATGATGAACATGACCGTAGCAATCACGGTGAGAAACAGGATTTTTTTGACAGAATTTCGAACAATACGAGTCGGACGATTCATTTTTCAGAGAGCTTAACTGACACCAAGGTAAGGAAAATCTTTCTTGTGTCATTTTGTGCTATTCCTGCGCAACATGAAGATTAAGGAGGAGTGAAAAATACATCCTCTACTTGATAAGATTTCGCCGAAAACTTTCTGTTTCTAATAACTGTTTCCTCAAGTTCTAAATAGCTAGGAAGTATTATTCTTGTTTCCTGCTTATTTCGATACCCTTCAGGTTTTTTGCATCAATGCTCTTGATAAAACAGCTGCATTTTTTGATTTACCTTTTCGGGGTAATGCTACCTCACCCTTTACTTTCTCTTCACTCCTCTAACTGCTTCTGCCTTTAATGGCTCCTCCGGCCATGAGTGTTTGGGATAGTCGTTGCGTAAATCTTTACGGACTTCAAAATAGGTATGTTTCCAGAAGTTGTTCAGGTCTTTGGTGAGTTGCACGGGCTTGAAGCCGGGCGACAATAATTCTAATAACATGGGTGTTTTGCCGGCATTAATGCAGGGTGTTTCTGTCCAGCCAAAGACCTCTTGCAAACGTACGCTCAACACAGGGGATGACCCATCTGCATGATAGCGTATGCTGATGTTTGAACCACTGGGAACTTCTATCTTTTCGGGGGCCAGCACTTCCAGCTCTTGGGACAGTTCCCAGGGAAGAAGTCCGGAAAAGATTTGATACCAGTCGAGCTTTCTCAGGTCTGATACACGGCGTATGCCTTGCAGCCAGATGGGTAGCCATTGCTCTGCGGTCTCCAGCAGGTGGGCTTCACTCAGCTCGGGCCATGCCTGTTCGGAGTTCCAGCTTCGTAACGAAAAAATCCTGCCGAACAGTTGACGGATACGCTCTTCTGTTTTCAACCACCTTAAACCTTTTTCTCTCAGAAGGCTTATCCAAAATGCAGTCCACTCTTCTTCAGGAGGCTGTGCAGCGACACGTGTATTGACGACGATGCCCTCGTAACGTCGCTCCTCTATACATTCTATGCGTTGCTCGTCTTCACTCAGGCGCATGACGATGCGTGTGTATGAGCGTGCCAAGGGTTCCTGTTCTGATAAGGCCGCGGCAAGGTAGATGCGTCCGACCTTCTCGCCGGTGTCGAGATGGGCTGCAACAATCCATGGCTCATGCGACAGTGGATCTTCTGATGGAAGGGTGGCCTGCCTGCCATTCGCCAGCTTGAATACAGCCTGGTGTGCGTCTTGTCTCTTTGCAGCCCGTTCAGGAAATGCACGAAAAAGCAGGCGCCCCGGGAGTTCATCAGAGAATGGCTGCAAGATGCCTTGCACCCGCTCTGATTTACACAAGCTCAGGAAGGCTTGCCTGAGTTGAAAAACTTTTTGCGGGTATTTTTTATCTTCCTGCCAGCGCAGCCATTGCTGCATGCGTTCAGCGATGTCGGATTGCTGCTCTCTGCCCATGAAATCTTTCTCTTGCAGAAAAGCGGCAAGGAAGATGGCCCATGTTTTTTCTTCTTCTTTGTTGCAGCTCTGTATCATGTGTGCCAGGCGGGGATGCAGCGATGAGCCTTGCATCCGATGGCCTGTGGCACTGATCTTTCCGTTTTCGGTGGCACCCAGCTGCTGCAACAGTTTCCCGGCGTTTAACACAGCAAGTTTTGGAGGTGCACTTACCCAGGGTAACGACTGAATATCATGTTCACCCATGGCCATAAGGTCGAGTAGGAGTGGTGCAAGGTCGGCCTCTGCTATCTCAGGCATTCGATGCGGCTTCATGAGGTGCTCTGCTCTTTGGGCCCACAGGCGGTAGCATACTCCTGCAGTGGTTCGCCCGGCGCGGCCTTTGCGTTGTTCTGCCGTATCGAGGGTAGAGGGTTCTGTCACCAGTCTGCTTAGTCCTGTTTTTGCATCGAATCTGCTAAGACGTGAATAGCCACTGTCTATTACCACGCGCACGCCATCAATGGTGAGGGATGTTTCCGCAATAGAGGTAGACAGGATAACCTTTCGCCTTCCGCCCGCATTGGGTTTGATGATTTTTTGTTGCTCAGTGAAGGGTAGATCGCCATATAAGGGCAGGATGTCTGCTGAGGCGGATTCGAGCATTTCAGCGGCTTTCATGATGTCTCCGCTGCCCGGCAGGAAGCACAGAATATCGCCTTCTTCTTCACGCAGGGCACGCATTACGCAGGATGCAACATTTTCGGCAATGGTTTTTCCCGCAGGAGGTTCTGCGTAGCGCACTTCAACCGGGAACATGCGTCCCTGCGCTTTTATCATCACCGCATGTTCCAAAGCTTTCAATAAACTTTCCTCTGCCAGCGTGGCCGACATCACCAGTATACGTAGGTCGGGTCTGAGCAGTTCCTGTACCTTGAGGGCAAGCGCAAGACCGGTATCGGCCTGCAGGCTGCGCTCATGAAACTCATCAAAAATGAGCAATCCGGCTTCTTCAAGCAGGGGGTCAGACACCAACATGCGGGTGAGGATGCCTTCGGTAAGCACTTCCAGACGGGTTTGCGGACCCGATACTGATTCGAATCTTATTCGGTAGCCTATGCTCTGGCCCGGTGATTCTCCGCGGAGTTCAGCCATTCGTGCAGCAACACTTCGTGCGGCGAGCCTTCTTGGCTCCAGCATGAGAATTTTTCTGTCGTTTAGCCATGACTCTTCCAGCAGTTCAATGGGAAGGGCAGTTGATTTTCCTGCACCCGGCGGTGCACTGAGTACCACTCTGTTGTGCTGTCTCAGGGCTTCTTTCAATTCGGGAATGATCTCACTTACCGGTAGGCTTTGCATGGCTTAAACATAATCAAGAAATTGGAATAATTGCCTCGGCACACGTGCATTGGCTCGTGGCAACGGCATCATCTTTTCTGTAACTTTTTTTTCACCGCTTCGTCCTACACCAGGAAAGCCAAAGATTGAATTCGTTTTGACGCCTTTCAGGCGATTCTGGTTTCCACATTGAGGGTGCAGCATCTCCACAAGAGATGCTGCTTTTTTACGGGAATGGCCTGTCACGAGCATCAATGGGACTGCTTTTTGGATTCTTTTTTCGTAAAGGCACCTTTGCGAAGCGATTGTCGAACATCAATAAACCATGTAACCGAGCGAGTAAAAAGTCGGTGCAGGGTTGATGGGGGGGCATAACCCGAGTTTCATGTATCTCCGGGTGTCAGATAAAGCAAATAAAAAAGACATTTTCACACCCCCGCAGAAACAAATCTGCCCATTAAAAAAGTACCTTAAGGTTTTTGTTGGTATTAGCGATTTCCCTTGGGTGACGTTTCATGGAATGAATACCCTTCAGCCTTTTCTTTTAGAAAGAAAGGCGGAAAAAAATGTCTATGCCACCTCCAATAATCCCCTCCTCTGTGCGTACTTTTGTTGGCCTAACAAACAATCTATTCATGCGTCATTTCATTTGTTTTTTATCTCTGCTTTTATTTTTTTCTTCTTGCAACAGCGGCAAAAAAGTAAAACTTGTTCACCGCAACTTTGAAGACGAAGTTGAGCTTCAGCAAAATCTGCTTTTTTCCTTCTCACACGACCTCGCACCGGACTCCATGATCAATCAATGGGATACCAATTCCTATGTGCATATTCGTCCGGCTGTGAAGGGGCTCTTTAAATGGCTCTCAAAGCGTGAGCTTATTTTTTCCCCTGAGTCGGGATTCTTGCCGGCCACAAGCTATTCGGCGGTGTTTTCACCGGTACTGAACAAACAGGTTCCGCAGGGTTTGTCGATGGAGAACACAGAGAAATTCAGCTTCCACACGCCATATCTGGAGTGTCTCCGTGCTGAGGCTTTGTGGATACCCTCTGCCTCCGGTATATCAGGTAAGGCACTTGCCGTTAATTTGCGTTTTAACTATTCGGTAGATCCTCAAACGATAAAAAAGTATATTGTATTAAAAATAGATAATAAAAAAGTAAACTTCCGTATGCATTCTTCTGAACAGGGCGATGAGCAGCAGCTGCATGTTGAAAGTGCCGACTTTTCTGCAGATCGTAAACTTAGTCTTGCTGTTACGCTACTGAAAGATTGTCCTACCATTTCAGGCCCGGGAAAAACCACCGAGAATCAATCTCTGGCTTTCTTTTGCGAAGCTCCGGGAAATCTGGTGATTCATCGCGCTGAGGCGGCCTATTCGGGCACCGATCCTGTTATCCTGCTTTTCAGTAATCAGGCTGTCTCAACAGAGCATCCTGAAAAGGCTATTGTGCTGGAACCTGCTATGCCTTTTGAGTTAACCCATACCGCCGGGGGGGTGCAGATAAAGGCAGCCTTCGTTCCAGGAATGTCTTATCAGATAAAGGCCGGCAAAGACCTGAAAGGTTTTTTGGGAAAGCCCATGCTTAATGATTTTAATCAGATGGTTTCTTTCGGCGAAATGGAACCTTCAGTGAGTTTTGTAAACGGACGCGGACAGTATCTCTCTTCTCAGGTGGCTCCCAATCTTGCTGTTAACATCACTTCCGTGAAGGAGGTGCATCTCACCATCACGCGTATTTATGAAAGCAATATCCTCCCTTTTCTGCGCAACAGGAGATACCTGAGTTATGACTACCAGACCGAGTCGTATGGAGCACCAAGCTATCAGACCTACGGACTTGATGAATATGGCGATCAGCTCGTCGACCGTAAATATCAGGTGAGAGATTTACCCAAAGTAAAGGGACGGCATCTGCTCAATTTTCAGATCGACAACGATCCCGATTTTAAAGGTGTCTATGTGGTTGAAGTGGCAGATGAATCTCAACGATGGCTGAAAGCGGTTAAGTTGATTGCCGTCTCCGATGTGGGTATCATTGCTAAGAAGGGACGTGATGAGATTTTTGTTTTTGTCAACAGCCTCAAGACAACGGATGCCGTTTCCGGTGCTTCCATCTCTTTTTATACTTATCACAATCAGTTGCTCAAAACCCTTAACAGCAATGCAGAAGGTGTGGTAAGCCTCAAAATTGATCCCCAACCCTCTCCCGGTAAGGCCCTTGAGCTTATCACCGTGCGTAAAGGCAAAGATTTTAACTTTCTTCACCTGGGCGACAGCCGTGTGGAAGACAGCCGCAGTGATGTAGGCGGACGACGTGATATGAGCGGAGGCTATATGGCCTTTCTCTATGGTGACCGCAATTTGTATCGTCCCGGTGAAAAGGTGGTGGTAAATACCATTATCCGTAATAAGGAAAAAGATCCCGTTGCTGCATTGCCCTTCAGGCTCAGGGTGAGATTGCCAAATGGCTCAGTGTATCGCGAGTTCAGCAAGAAAAGTGGTGTACAGGGCGCTGCTGACGTCAGCTTTGATTTACCTGAATCTGCCATCACGGGTACCTGGTTTGCTGAAGCATGGTCGGCAAATGGCATACTCCTGGAAACCTATCAATTCAGTGTGGAAGAGTTTTTGCCCGAGCGACTCTCCGTAAAACTGAAGCTCGATAAAGAATCTTATCAGGCAACTGATAAGGCCACCCTTTCATTAGAGGCCATGAACCTTTATGGCACACCGGCTGCATCCAGAAATTATGAAGTCAGTTATTACGCCGATCCACAAACCTTCAGCTCCTCCTCTTTTCCCGATTACTCCTTTTCCTTGTCTCTCCCCGATTTTGTGAACCTTAGTTCCAACGACCGCAGTGGCAGTACCGATGCAGAAGGCAAGGCGAAAGAGGAATTTGCACTCTCCGCCCACGCAGGTATAGGACTCATACAGGCACAGTTCTTCTGTGCTGTTTTTGATGAGAATGGTCGTTCCGTGAACCGTCGCATTTCTGCACCACTGCATACCCAGGATCGCTATGCCGGTATTGGTGCTATTCCGGGTTACGCGGGTGTAGGCGAGCGCGTGGGCATTCCTCTTGTCATGGTAAACGCTCAGGGTAAAGCCATCAACGGCAAGGTTAATGTCAAAGTGATCAACCGTGAGTGGCATTCGGTGATTGAGCGTTCAGATGATGGCTCTTTCCGCTATGTCTCTCAGAAAAAAGAAACCGAGGTCTTGAATCAGGAAGTCGCTTTGGGTTTAAAAGGTCATGAAATCGCGTTCTATCCGCGCTTCTCAGGTGAGTACGAAATCAGGGTGCAGATAGAGGGCTATGCTTCCTGGTTAACGGCAGGATTTTATTCATACGGAAGCGGCGCCACAACCAATACCGCTTTTGAAGTTAATCCCGAAGGTCAGGTACTGATTGAGCCTGACAAGCAAGAATATGAAGCAGGACAGAAGGCCAGAGTTTTATTCAAAACACCATTTTCAGGAAAAATGCTGGTAACCCTCGAAACAGACAAAGTCATTCGTCATTATTATCTCAAGACAGAGAAGAAAAGTGCTTTTCTGGAAATTCCACTCGACGCAAGTATGCTTCCTAACATCTATGTTACGGCCACTCTTTTCCGTGCAGTTGATGATGGTAGCAATCCTTTATGGGTAGCGCACGGCTTTCTCCCACTCAAGATTAAGTCGAAAGCCACGGAATTGCCTCTGAAGATTCTTGCTTCGGCAGCTTCAGGCTCCAACACCAAACAGACCATCCGCGTGCAGACAGAAGGGTTGCGTGATGTGGAGCTGAGTATTGCTGTTGTAGATGAAGGCATTCTGCAGATGAAGCACTATGAAACTCCCAATCCGCACGCTTTCTTTTATCAGAAACGGGCACTCGAGGTAAGTACACATGATATGTACAAATGGGTGCTTCCTGATTTGAAGCTTCGTCGTTCCAGCACCGGCGGAGACGGTTATATGATGACGCAGCGTATGAACCCATTCGGTAACAAACGCATCGATTTGGTGGCTTTCTGGAGTGGAGTGGTAAAGACCAATGCCTCAGGTGAGGCTGTATATGAAATTCAGATTCCTCAGTTTGCAGGAGACCTGCGTATTATGGCCTGTGCCTGGCAGAATAAGAAATTTGGTAGCGCAGAAGCGCACATGAAAGTTGCCGATCCACTGATTGTGAGTACCGGCATTCCACGCTTTTTAAGTCCTGCCGATAAGTTCGAAATGCCCGTTACTCTTTCCAACACAACCAAAAACGACTTGAATGTGGAGGTACGTCTTATGCTTGAAGGTCCGTTAGAATCCAAAGACGGTGGCCTTCGCAGCGTGCGTGTTCCTGCCGGTAAAGAGCAGCGTCTGATGTATACGGTTGGTGCTTTATCAACACCCGGACTTGCCTCTATTCGTATTGAGGCGAATGCCGGAGGGAAGAAATACAGCGATTACACCCGCCTGAGCGTAAGGCCGGCAGCAGGCCTGGTGAAAGAAACCCATAATGGTATGATTGCTCCCGGCAACAGCCGTGTGCTGAGTTTTACGGGCAGCTATTTGCCGGGTACCGTTGAGAGCGAGATGCTCCTCACAGGTAATCCTGCAGGCGAATTGGGACACCTGCTGGATCAGCTCGTTGAATATCCACATGGCTGCCTGGAGCAAACAATATCGGTTGCTTTTCCTCAGCTTTATGTCGCCGACTTGCTAAAGTCCGGTTCCGGTGCAAAGGCACAGGCAGGAGATCCTGTTCAGAATATTAAGTCCGCTATTAAAAAAATTGAAAGTATGCAAACTTACAATGGTGCCTTTTTATATTGGATGGGAGGAAATGAAGAATCGTGGTGGGGAACGGCCTATGCAGTTCATTTTCTGAACGAGGCTGCAAAGGCAGGATACGAGGTGAATGAACAGGTGTCTGAGCGAGCACAAAGCTATCTGCGCGAGAAGGTGCGCTCTCGTGAGATGGAAACAGCCTGGTTCAACAAGAGCAATCAGGAAACAGTATCAAAGAATCTGGCCAAACGGGAAATTGCTTATTCATTATATGTGCTCGCTTCTTTGCACAAGCAGGATATTGCCACCATGAACTACTACAAAGCCAATCATGCCATGCTCTCTGATGATTCGCGTTGCTTGCTTGCCTGTGCCTACCTTGCTGCAGGTGATCGATCAAGTTATGATGCGCTGATGAGCAAGGCAGGCAGCGGTATGCAATCGGTGCGCGCCTTCGCAGGAAGCTTCTATTCTCCGGTGCGCGATCAGGCATTAATGCTGAATGCGATTTTGGAGACCGATCCTGCCAGGCCCGATATAGGAGAAATGGTGAAGCATTTATCTGCCATGCTGCGCAATGAGAGCTGGCTCAGTACATCTGAGGCGGGCTTTGCATTTCTGGCATTGGGTAAATTCAGCCGTATGTCGGGTGCTAAAGAAATGGCCTGCTCGCTGAATCAGAATGGCAAGCTTACCTCTTATCAGGGCACACAACGCTTCAAGGGCAACAGCACGGCATCAAAACAAATAACGATAAGCAATACAGGTAAGAGCCCTCTGTACTTTTTCCGCACCGTATCCGGCGCCTCTGCCGATGGCAAGGTGAAGGAGGAAGACCGTCATCTGATGGCCCGACGTACTTTTTATCTTCGCAATGGAAAGCCCGCGGGCAATACCTTTCAGCAGGGTGACCTGATTGTGGTGAAAGTAAGTATTAACAACACTGAAAAGGGCGAAGTGCCTAATGTGGTTCTGAGCGATTTGCTGCCGGCAGGATTTGAGATTGAAAATCCCCGCCTCAACGGAAGCCACCAACTGCCCTGGATCAAAGATCAGTCTGAGCCGGATTATTTTGATATACGCGACGACAGAATCAACTACTTTACCACTGCAAGCGGCACCGTTCGACATTTTTATTACATGGTGAGGGCTGTTACGGCAGGTACCTTTAAGCTACCTCCTGTTTCGGCAGACGCCATGTACGATGGCGATTATCATTCCTATGCCAATTCTGGATATATCAGTATTGTATCTGGCAAGAATGAAGTGGTGGCTGGCCGTTAGGCAATCGTGGTACAAGCCGGTCCTCTTCCTGCTTGTCCTTTTTCTGCTTTTCCTGCTCACGGATAAGATCTTTCCTGTTCAGACAGCCCGGCCCTGGTCTAAACTTTATTACGACAGTCGGGGGAATCTCATTCATGGCATGCTCAGCCAGGATGAAAAATGGAGAATGTATTCTTCTTCAGAAGAGATTAATCCTGAGCTCATGAAAACCATCCTTTTTAAGGAAGATCGCTGGTTTTATTATCATCCTGGAATTAATCCTCTTGCTGTTTTGCGTGCCGGCTTCAACAATGTTACCGGTCGCGCTCCGCGCTCAGGAGCCAGCACCATCAGCATGCAGGTGGCACGTCTCCTTTATCCGGGTGATAGAACCATGCTCAAAAAAATGGCAGAAGCCTTCAGAGCCTTACAGCTGGAATGGCATTTTAGTAAAAAAGAAATTTATTTAATGTATATAAATTTAATACCTTTTGGAGGCAATATTGAAGGCGTTAAAAGTGCCTCTCACATTTATTTTAATTCCGACCCATCGCGGCTTTCACTCGGCCGATTGGTTACACTGACCGTGATTCCCAATCATCCCGCTGCACTTCAGCCCGGAAAAAACGATGACAGGCTTCGTCAGATGCGTGATCACTGGCTGCGACGCATGAAGCAGGCTGCACTTTTCCCCACTGACATCATCGACGATGCCTTGCGTGAACCGCTCGATATCAAACGCTATGTTGTTCCTGCCATGATTCCCCACCTCGCAAACCGACTTTCTGTTTCTTCTGATACCATGAGGGTAGACCTTTCTCTGGATATCAGGTTGCAAAAGAATATGGAGTTGCTGCTACGTAATTATGCCGAGCGACTGAAGATGTTGGGGGTACACAACCTTTCTGCATTGTGTATTCGTAATGCCGACATGAAGGTGATGGCCTATTGTGGCTCAGCTGATTTTGATGATGGCATGCATCACGGACAGGTAGATGGCATCCGCGCAGTGCGCTCTCCGGGCAGCACGCTGAAACCTTTGGTTTACGCTTTGGCCTTTGAACAAGGCTGGCTGACTCCGGCAAGTGTGATGTCTGATGTTCCTGTAAATTTTTCTGGCTATGCACCCGAGAATTACTCTTCCACCTATCAGGGAGCAGTATCGGTGGAGCGTGCACTTGCCTACTCGCTGAACATTCCGGCTGTAAAAGCACTATATCGGGTAGGACTTCCCGCATTCACACAGAGTTTGTCGGCTTGTGGTTTTCGCAGAATATACCGCGATCGGTCAAGGCTCGGACTGTCATCGGTTCTGGGCGGCTGTGGGGTTACGCTGGAGGAGCTATGTGGCATGTACTCTATGTTCGCACATCATGGCATTTATCAAAAAATGAGCTTTTTCAGGAATGAGCCTCGGCCTGCATCAAGGAGGATCATAAGAACAGAGGCAGCATGGATGGTGAGTCATATTTTGCAACAGGTTCAACGTCCTGATTTCCCCGACCGAAGTCAACTGGGTTATCGTGCACCCATGATTGCATGGAAAACAGGAACATCTTATGGAA
>JBIIMV010000370.1:0-2679 GCA_044337805.1 Bacteroidia bacterium | reverse complement strand
AAGTATATCTAACTGCTCCCTGTATCGGGCAATATTTTCGCGGGTTGTATCAGCAGGATGTCGCCCGGTCTGGATGGCGTATTGTTCAGCAGGAAGACCAAATGCGTCATAGCCCATTGGATGAAGTACATTAAAGCCTTTCAGCCTTTTGTAGCGGGCAATGATATCAGAAGCGATATAACCCAGTGGATGTCCGACATGCAATCCCGCACCACTGGGATAGGGAAACATGTCGAGAACATAAAATTTAGGTTTTTCCGGGTTTTCGGTGACTTTGTAGGTTTGATTTAACCTCCAGAATTCGCGCCATTTGTTTTCTACTTCCCTGAATTGATACTCCATTGCCTGATATTGTTGAAAAAGCGGTCAAAATTATCAAAAACCAAGGGTGGTTTTTAAGCTTTTTTAGGGAATTTCGCGTGAGTAATCGATAATTTTGCCGCAGCAACATGAGCGAACAAGGAGACAGGATAGCCCGACGAAGGGTAAGGACAAATCAAATCAGCACCATACTGAGTTTATCTTTGGTCTTATTTGTGATTGGCGTCTTAGGAATGGTTTTGCTCAATGCACGCAAGGTTTCCACTCATGTTAAGGAGAATATCGGGTTTAACATTTTTCTCAAGGATAGTGCGGGTGAGGCAGAAATAAAAGCCCTGCAGAAAAGCCTGGATGCCTCAGCCTTTGTAAAATCGAGTCGTTTTGTTACCAAAGAAGAGGCTGCCGAGGCATTCAAGAAAGAACTCGGGGAAGATTTTGTTGGATTTCTGGGTTACAATCCCCTCAGGCCCAGCATTGACATTAAACTTCAGGCAGATTACGCCAACAACGACAGTTTGGTGGTACTCGAGACCCGTTTGCGTGGCAATCCTATTGTAACAGAGGTCTTTTATCAGCGTTCACTGGTAAATCTTGTCAATGAGAACGTGAGGAAAATAGGCCTTTTCTTACTGATTTTCAGCATTTTGCTGGCTGTGATTCCCGTCGCACTCATCAACAACACCATCAGGTTATATATTTATTCCAGACGTTTTGTTATCAAGACCATGCAGCTGGTTGGAGCCACCTCCGGCTTCATCCGTAAGCCATTTTTGCGAATTGCTTTATTCAATGGAATTGCGGGCTCCCTTCTTTCAATTGCCTTTTTGGCAGCCTTAATTGGAATTTTAGAAAAAAACATTCCTGAGTTTATAGAATTGCAGGATGTGGATACCTTTGCATTCCTTTTTATTTTCCTGTTTACACTGGGTATCAGCATACCCTTTCTCTCTACCTATTTTGCCGTGAGAAAATACCTGAAACTGGAAAGCGAAAAGCTATACCAATAAAAAGAACATGAGCAACAGCACACAACCGAACCGTAAACATGGTTTTGCATTTGGCAAGGAAAACTACATTCTGATGATTGCAGGAATCCTTTTTATTGCAGGAGGATATTTTTTGATGTCAGGTGGAGGTTCGAAGGACCCTAATGTTTTTGACCCCGAAATTTTCAATACCAGGAGGCTCACCATTGCCCCGATTCTTATCATAGCAGGGTTCGTTATTGAGATCTTCGCCATCATGAGAAAGCCCAAAGACTGAGGCAGGGCATTCATGCAAACCATAGATGCAATAATTCTGGCCATCATAGAAGGCCTGACAGAGTTTTTACCGGTTTCTTCAACCGGTCATATGATTATTGCGTCTAGTGTAATGGGTATTGTACACGATGACTTTACAAAATTCTTTACCGTCTCCATTCAGTTCGGAGCCATTCTCTCTGTTCTCATTCTCTACTGGCGTCGTTTTATTCAAACGCCGATGTTTTACCTTAAGTTGATTGTGGCCTTCCTGCCGGCCGCATTATTGGGTTTTTTACTCAATGATTTCATTGATAAACTGCTGGAGAATGTTGTTTCTGTCGCTTTTTTTCTGCTCGCAGGCGGAATCGTTCTCCTTTTCGTTGACCGATGGTTTATCTCAAATGAAAATCAGGGTAGTAATGAAATAAGTATCCTCCAGGCGCTTAAAATCGGGATTTTTCAGTGCCTGGCCATGTTGCCCGGTGTGTCACGTTCAGCTGCAACCATCATAGGTGGACTCAGTCAAAAATTGAACCGACGCACTGCTGCCGAATTTTCCTTCTTTCTTGCCGTACCAACCATGTTTGCGGCAACGGTTTTTAAAATGTACAAATTCATGGAGGAGGGTGCAGGTTTTCAGGCCGACCAAGCCCATTTACTTTTGGTTGGTAATGTGGTAGCATTCTTTGTAGGAGTTCTTGCCATTCGCTTTTTTATAGAATTTCTTACCCAAAGAGGATTCAAGCTGTTCGGTTACTACAGAATTGTGCTTGGAATCATTATCCTGATACTCCACTTTATGGGGGTGCCACTTGAGATTGTCTGACATGCAAAACAAAGAAAAGGCTGCAGACAAGGTATTTCTTCTTGACAAACCCCAGGGCTGGACATCTTTCGACCTCACCCGTTTTCTAAAAAAAATTGCCGGCGTTAAGGCAGGGCATGCAGGAACTCTGGATCCGCTTGCGACAGGACTTATGATTATCTGCACGGGCAAAATGACCCGTAAGGTGGATTTTTTTCAAGGCTTACCCAAAGCCTACAGCGGAACTATTTGCCTGGGGGCCACCACCCCGTCCTTCGATCTCGAGACTGCTGAAGACAGTCAAACCAA
>JBIIMV010000369.1:0-2683 GCA_044337805.1 Bacteroidia bacterium | reverse complement strand
ATAAAATTGTTATTATCGACTATGGTATGGGAAATTTAAGGTCGGTACAAAAAAAACTCCAGAGACTTTCATACCATGCTATCATAAGCGCCGATATCCGTGATATTGAAACGGCTTCGAAACTTATTTTGCCGGGAGTAGGCCATTTTGCCAAAGGCGTTAGTAACATTCGTCAGGCAGGTCTTTGGGATGCCATAAATAACAGAGTGCTGATAGAAAAAGTTCCGGTGATGGGAATCTGCCTTGGAATGCAGTTGATGGCGCAGAAAAGTGAAGAAGGAAACGTAAACGGGTTCGGCTGGATTAACGGCGAGGTACAAAGATTCAGAGTAAGCGATAAACTAAGATACAAAGTTCCGCACATGGGCTGGAACCAGGCCAAACCCAAAACACCGAGCAAATTCACACAAGGTTTAACCGGCAAAGAGAGCTTCTATTTTGTGCACTCCTACCATATGATTTGCCATAATGAAACCGAGGTGCTCGCAACAACCTGTTACGAATATGATTTCGCATCCATTGTGGGATACGATAATATTTTTGGCATGCAGTTTCATCCTGAAAAAAGTCATGAAGCTGCCGATGTCCTGTTAAACAATTTTCTGAAAGCCTCCTGATGTTTATTCCCAGAGTAATACCCGTTCTTCTACTCCGCAATCAGGGTCTTGTGAAAACTATTGGTTTTGAAAAACCAAGATATATAGGTGACCCGATTAATGCCGTAAAACTTTTCAATGATTTACGTGCCGATGAACTTGTTTTTCTTGACATCCTTGCTTCAGCAGAAAACAGATGTATTGACCCGCGTTTTATCAGCCTCATCGGTGATGAAGCCAATATGCCATTTGCAGCAGGCGGTGGTATAAGAACAGTTGCACAGATTGAAAGTATCATAAAAGCAGGAGCTGAAAAGGTAATCATCAACTCTGCAGCTGTAGAACAAGAAGGACTGGTAAGGCAGGCAGCAGACCATTTTGGTAGCTCAACCATTGTTGTTTCCATTGATGTCAAAAAAAAGTTTCTAGGAAAGAAACAGGTATACATTAAAGCCGGAACAAAAGCCACCGGATTAGACCCTGTATCGTTTGCCCGCAAAATGGAGGCTGAAGGTGCAGGTGAGTTGATTATAACAAGTATTGAGCACGAAGGAAAAATGCAGGGCTATGATATCGAACTTGTAAAAGCCGTTTCATCGGCTGTATCTATACCCGTTGTAGCACATGGTGGCGCTGGCTCAATGAGTCATTTCTCCGAAGCAGTAAAAACAGGACATGCCTCCGCCGTTGCCGCAGGATCGAGATTCGTTTATCATGGTCCAAGAAATGCTGTTCTTATAAACTATCCTACCCCCGCAGAAATTCAATCGGCCCTCTTGCAGTGAATATCCTCATCGATATAGGACATCCCGCCCATGTTCATTACTTCCGAAACTTCATCGGAATCATGGAAAAAAAAGGCCATAAATTCCTAATTGTAGCGCGCGACAAAGAGGTAACGCATGAATTGCTCAGGCGTTATGGCATTCCATATGTTAACAGAGGAAAAGGTTCACAGGGTTTAATCGGAAAAATCTTTTATATACTCAAGGCAGATTACATCATTTACAAACTGGCGAGGAAATTCAAGCCGGATATGTTGCTAAGCTTTGCAAGTACTTATGCTGCACATGTAGCCTTCCTGACAGGGAAACCGCATATAGCCCTGGATGATACAGAACATGCAAAACTTGAAATATTCCTCTATACCCCATTTACAGATTGTATTCTTAGCCCCGATTGCTTTATAGGGAGTCTCGGAAAAAAACAAATCCGTGTTCCAAGCTTCGCTGAGTTTCTTTACCTCCACAGAAACTATTATCAATACAAAGGCATTCGTCCTGAAGGCCTCAACATTACAGGTAATAAACCTTTCGTGCTTTTGCGATTCATCGCCTGGACGGCCTCTCATGACATAGGGCAAAAAGGCCTCCCGTACGAAGAAAAAGTATTGTTGATTGAGGAACTGAAAAAAAGAGGCTATGATATCAGGATCTCTTCTGAAGGAGAACTGCCAAAGGAATTCATGTCATATAAACTTTCGGTTCCAAGCGATAACATACATGATGTGATCTCCGCAGCAACGCTTTTCATAGGCGAGAGCGGAACGATGTCAACAGAGGCTTGTATCCTGGGCACCCCGGCATTCTTCATAAATTCACTCGACGCAGGTGTTTTCCGCGAAGAAGTTGACAGGGGGCTGCTCTTCCACCTGAAATCAGGAAATGATGCCGTGAAATACATACTTCAAAAAATAGATACGCCGAATTTTATAGAACACCATAAAATTGCCGTAGAAAAACTGCACGCTGAAAAGGTTGACTTTACAAAGCTGCTCGTTGAATTTTTTGAAAATTATCCATCAAGCAAAAAGAATTTTTTAGCCTGATTTATTTATCTAGAACAATCATTTTTAGTTTTCCTTCAACATCACGCTTGAAGGAAATAATATCATCTCACCTGTTAGGTTTTGTAAAAAATAAAAATCTCCTTTGCTTACAGCAGGATGAAAAAATTTAGAATTCTTTCTACCCAAAGGAGGGACACAATTCATCATGCACAAACCGCAATGCCAGCCAGGGTGCAGAAAGCGCGCCCTTTGAACCCATCCCGTTAAACATCCACAAACCCGACAAGGAAGGGTGGCA
>JBIIMV010000401.1:0-2543 GCA_044337805.1 Bacteroidia bacterium | reverse complement strand
AGATGAGGGAATTGCTGCGGTGACTGGGCGAAGCCAATTCCGGCCAATCCTTTATTTCCTGTTTCCAAAAAGTTACCTTGAAAAATATTAGAATCCGGCAGGCATCTGATGCGTGAAATAAGCGGAGATTGGATCGATTTCCGGGCGTATGATTGAAAATTTGTTTCCATTTTAAAAACCCCGTCATTGGAAGCCAGCCATAGCATACCATCCGTGTTGAAGAAGAAGTCATTGATCTGAATTCCCTGAAGTCTTTTCAGGGGGCGTTCGGGCGAATGAGCTTCCTTGGAATGGATATCAGAGAAAAGAAAAATTTCCTTAAAAGTCTTTTCTTTCAATAGGATATCAGCTGCGACCCAGAGTTTACCGGCAGGAGAAACACCAAAGCGAAATACAGAAAGCACCTCATTCTTTCCTGAAGTTAAAGGGCGGATTTTCAATGGAGTAAACTCTCCGTTCAGATAAGAGTAGGCACCCGGAATGTATTCCATCATTCCTTTATCAGGAGCGACGATAACACGGCCATTGATACATTGCAGGGGAAATTCCGTTGATTCCTGCGATGGAAAGGGATAACAAGTCATGTAAGAAGGGTGAAAATTCCCTTCGAGTATTCTTTTAAATGGCAAGAGCTTGAGACCATAGTCCTTCTCTCCTACCCAGAGATAATCACCCTTTGGAGAAAGGCAAAAATTCTTGATTGGGCCTTGTGAATTCAGATCCAGAATCTCAGACTCCTGCCATTCCCCGGCGTTCAGACGAAAAACGGAGATTTCGCCCAGGGCGCCACCCAGCACAAGTGCCGTATTTTGGTCGGGCTGAAATACTGATTCAAAAGGTACACCTGTCAAAACCGGTTCAACAATAAGACGGTCGGCCTTTTTCAAGATACGATACATACCCTGATAACAGGCTGCCCATAGCTCATCTGGCCCGCCGGCGCCTTTAATCAGTCTAAGTGACTTACATACCAAGCCGGGGTCTGATATACGCTCAAACACCTGGTGATTCCCCGATTTTTTCAAAGCGAAAATTCCCCTGTTTGTACCAGTAATTACATTACCCTGTATGGAAGCAATGGCATTGGGAAGTCCGTCTAATCCATGATATTCATCAAAGATTCGCAGCGGGTAATCCATCTCCATCATGGAAATTCCTTTATCGAGTGCAGCCCAGAGATTGCCGTGATTGTCCTGGAGCAGGGCCCATACCATGTCGTCGGCAAGACCGTGTTTTTTATCAATTACATCGAGCAGGCGGGCCTGCAGATCAATCACTGCAATCCCTCCCGACGAGGTACCGCAGGCCAGTCTGTTTCCTGAAAGCGGGGTAAAGCAGTACAGAGATTTCTCTTTAAAAAAATCAGATGCCGGACCGGGTAATTCCTGTATCCGGGCTGCATCATTCTGAATATCCATGGTAAAAAGCCCGTCATTACGGGTACCCAGCAGAAAGCGCCCCGGACCTGTCTGATAGATTAAATCGACCTTACAATCAGCAAAGCGCTCGCTACCATTGATAAAGCTGAGTTTACCATCGAGCAGCCATTTCAGTCCTTTACCTTGTTCACGCAAAATAATCCCGGAGGGTGTCGAGAAAAATTTGTGAAAGGTGTTTCCTTCCTCCGGCCTTATGACTTTCCAACGATCACCTTCGAGGGCATAGATGGCATTCCACGTACAGAAGAAAAAAGTTCCTTTTTGTACCAGGATATTCCATACCGGTGTGGAGCTTCTTTCATTTTCCGGAATCTTTGAAGATAGATTTTGATAATCCATGGCTCCGTTTTTTCCGGGTAACATGTAGCCAAACTGTCCGTTGTCGAGGCCTACGAGAATGCGTTTATGAACATCGTCCCAGGCGATAGATGTTGCCCTTGACTTATCAGGTTTGAAGGCATAGGCGACCCATCTCAGGTTATCGAAACTCAACAGGCCTATGGTATTCCCGAAGTGCATGATGCCACGCGGATCCTGAAGGATGCACCAGTTCTGGTTATGCAACTCATACTCGCGGGGACTCCAGTTTCGAATAAAAGGACGCCCCTGAGCAAACGCATGGTTATGAGCGAATGACAGAAAGAAAAGAAAACAGAGGGCGCGCAGCTGCATCAGGTACAAAATAAAAGAAAAATAGGAAAACACAGAAATCCATCACCGCTTAAAAGCAGGAGATTAAAAAAATGATAAAACGGTAACCCGAAATGCGGGATCGGCTTTAAGGACGCGGGCTATCGAGGATGATGGTTACAGGACCATCGTTTATGAGCGCCACCTGCATATTGGCCCCGAACACACCTGTTTTCACCTCAAGGCCGTGAACCTGAGCGAGCGCGTTGCAGAAGCCATCATAAATCGGGACAGCAAGAACAGGAGGTGCAGCCTCGATAAAAGAAGGACGATTGCCTTTTCGGGTATTGGCAAAGAGCGTGAACTGACTGATGGCGAGTATGGCACCGGAGGCTTCGCGGACAGAGAGGTTCATGTTTCCTGCGGCATCCGGAAAAATGCGCATTCCGGCCACCTTGCCGGCGCAATAAAGAG
>JBIIMV010000039.1:0-7988 GCA_044337805.1 Bacteroidia bacterium | reverse complement strand
CGACGAGCAAAAGTAAACCCGTGCCGATGGAGGCATGTAAATTTCCGGCGATACTCACCGACGCAGCGCTAACCCTTTGAATGACTACACGCATGAAGACCGCTATTGCTTTTGGGAAAACTCTTCAATTTCGGCCAGCATGCCGAGGTAGCTGCGATAACGAAGAGCAGAAATACCGCCACGTTCCACGGCAGGGATGACAGCACAGCCGGGTTCATGCAGATGCAGACAGTTGTTAAAGCGGCAGTCGCCCATGAAGCGGCGGATTTCAGGAAAATAATGTCCGACCTCCTGCATTTCCATGCCCGACAATCCGAACTCCCTGATACCGGGAGTATCGATGATAGAGATATCAGGTTCAATAAGAAACATTTCGGCGAAGGTGGTAGTATGTTTACCCTGCATGTGAACATCAGAGTTCTGCCCTACCCTGAGGCCTAGCCCGGGTTGCAGGGCATTGAGCAGGCTTGATTTTCCCGTGCCTGAGTGCCCCATCACGATGATGGTCTTACCCTCCAGCGCGGCACGAAGTTTTTCGATACCCCATCCTGCCGTTGCGCTGATTTCGAGTACCTCATAGGGAACACCCGCATAAACCTCTTCACACTCCAGAGCCATGGCTTTATCCTCATCGTTCCATGAATCAGCTTTATTCAGAAGCAGCAGAGGCTGAATATGGTAAGCTTCAGCGGTAACCAGCATGCGGTCGATAAAGCCGAATGGGGTACGCGGATTTCGCACTGTCACCATCATCAGCGCCAGGTCAACATTCGCGGCCAGCACATGACGGCGTTTAGAAAGGTTAACAGAGCGTCTGACGATATAATTGTGCCGAGGTTGCAATTCAGAGATACGGTATTCATCCTGCACCTTTTCGAGCACCACGTTATCGCCCACAGCGATAGGGTTGGTAGTATCATATCCTTGCAGGCGCACGTTTCCGCGAACACGTGCATCTACAATACCGACATCGGGGATATGCACCTGATACCAGCTGCCGGTAGATTTAAGTACCCTGCCCTTCATGCATCAAAGGTAAGCGCACAAATGAAACCAATCAAAAACATAACTTTGGCACATGGCGATTGAAGTAAACAATATTACCAAAGAATACGGGCAGCAGAAAGCCCTTGATGGGGTAAGTTTCAGTGCGGGCAAGGGAAGCATCACCGGTTTCCTTGGGCCGAATGGTGCGGGCAAGAGCACCATGATGAAGATACTGACCTGTTACATTCCACAGACGGCGGGCAGTGCAAGCGTATGCGGCTTCGACACGGCAGAGGCATCAATGGAAGTGCGACGCAGAGTGGGGTATTTGCCGGAGCACAATCCGCTTTACACCGAGATGTACATCAGTGAATTTCTTGAGTTTGCCGGAGGACTATACAAGATAAAGAACCTGAAGAAGCGCGTTGGCGAGATGATAGAATTAACCGGACTCGGGGTAGAGCGCCACAAAAAAATTTCAGCCTTATCGAAAGGCTACAGACAGAGAACCGGGCTTGCGGCGGCGCTCATTCACGACCCTGAGGTATTGATTTTAGATGAGCCCACGACAGGACTTGACCCCAACCAGCTTGTTGAGATAAGGAACCTTATCAAAGACCTTGGTCGGGAGAAAACCGTACTTTTTTCAACACACATCATGCAGGAAGTTGAGGCGGTATGCGACAGAGCCATTTTTGTGAAGCAGGGAAGAATCGTTGCCGACGAGTTGCTGAAAGACCTTGGCGGAGAGTGGAGAATCAGAGTAGA
The DNA here is from genome assembly GCA_044337805.1 of Bacteroidia bacterium. Taxonomy (GTDB): domain Bacteria; phylum Bacteroidota; class Bacteroidia; order UBA4408; family UBA4408; genus JBEGML01. The sequence continues at coordinate 6,233 of JBIIMV010000039.1, read as the reverse complement.
ATTTAGTGCAGACGTTTCGCGGGCTGAGCTTACGAAACTCAAAGGAGTAAAAAGTGCAGAGCCGGAGCTACGCGGCGGCTGGATGATTATACCGGAAAGTCATCAGGATCCGCGCGCAGAGATTTTTGAATTTGCCAACAAGCGCGGCATCAGCATATTGACCCTGGCGAAAGAGCAAAAGAGCCTGGAAGAATTATTCCGTTCCCTGACGGCATAATGTCTGCGGTAAGGCTTCAATTTGCTATATTCGCGCCGAAATCATAAAAATCTCACATCAAGATGCCCTATCTCTTCACTTCAGAGTCAGTTTCAGAAGGACACCCGGACAAGGTAGCAGACCAGATATCCGATGCCCTTATCGACCATTTCCTTGCATACGATGCACAGTCAAAAGTGGCATGTGAAACATTGGTAACCACCGGACAGGTTGTATTGGCCGGAGAAGTAAAATCAGAAGCTTATCTTGATGTTCAGGATATTGCCCGTGAAGTCATCAGAAAGATTGGCTATACCAAGGCAGAATACATGTTTGAAGCAAACTCCTGCGGCATACTGAGCGCCATTCACGAGCAATCACCCGACATCAATCAGGGTGTTGAACGCAAGAAGAAAGAAGAACAGGGAGCCGGAGACCAGGGCATGATGTTTGGATATGCCTCTCGCGAAACAGACAACTTCATGCCGCTTCCGCTGGAACTGGCACATTTGCTGCTTCGTGAGCTTAGTGCAATCCGTAATGAGGGCAAGGTGATGAAATATCTTCGCCCCGATGCCAAGTCACAGGTCACCATTGAATACAACGACCAGAATCAGCCTGTGGCGATAGATACGATTGTGATTTCAACCCAGCACGACGACTTCGACAAGGATGCCGCGATGCTGAAGAAGATAAAAGATGATGTGATCAACATCCTGGTACCGAGAATCAAGAAGAAGCTACCCAAGCGTGTACAGTCATTGTTCAATGACAAGATTACCTACCACGTAAATCCGACCGGAAAATTCGTTATTGGCGGTCCGCATGGCGACACCGGACTTACCGGAAGAAAGATTATTGTTGACACCTACGGAGGCAAGGGAGCGCACGGAGGAGGCGCATTTTCAGGTAAAGATCCATCAAAAGTTGACCGTTCAGCGGCTTATGCAACAAGACACATTGCCAAGCATTTGGTTGCGGCGGGCATTTGTGACGAGGCGCTGGTGCAGGTTGCCTATGCGATCGGGGTTGCCAGACCGGTAGGATTATATGTCAACACCTACGGCACGGCCAAGGTAGACATGAACGACGGACAAATTGCCGCGGTGATTTCCAGGATGCCGGAGTTTGACATGCGTCCGTACTTTATTGAACAGCGATTCAAACTTCGCACACCCATTTACAGTGAGACTGCGGCATACGGGCACATGGGTCGTGAGCCGAAGGTCGTCACCAAAGTATTCAACAAAGGCAAGCGAAACGAGAAAAAAGTAAGCGTAGAGCTTTTCCCCTGGGAGAAGCTGGAGAGTGTGGAGAAGGTGAAAAAAGCCTTTAAGATTAAATAAGAAATCAGAGATGGTTTAAGAATCCCGGCCTGCAAGCCGGGATTTTTTTTGGGTTAGTGAGGAGCCATTGGTTGCATGGATTTGCATCCATGTTTTTCGTTCTTAAGAGAAAGCAGAGAAAACCATTAAAAAAAACTGCCAGACAAAAGCAAAGCGGCACAGGAAGAAGATTTTCATGCCGGAGATGCCAGACAGCAGAGACGCTGATGAGAGAAAGCACCCACCAATGAACAGCCTCATTTTTTGAAAAGACCATCACTGATGAGGTTAAAACACCGGACGAAAATCATGAAAAAAATGAGCATTCAGCAGGTCTTTTGTTCAGGAGCCATTCTGCACCGCCCGTGATTCAAAATAAGAGCATAGAAAACCAACAGCAGGGAAATAAACATTCGTATTCGAAGAAAAGCCTATATGCGCTACATTAAGACAGCATTCATTATCGTTGATTATTTTGGTATAAGCCACCATAGATGAAACATAAGCAAAACAAAAAAGATACAGCATACATGATGCTGCTTTAGCAGACAAAGGAACCGACACAAGCTTGATCATAAGATGAAGCTTCCTATTCGGTTTTATGCGTTTCAGGCTGGAGAAACAGGAAAAGATAAGACCACGACAAAAAAGACACATCGTTGCGATACTTGGGAATCCTGATATTTCGGGCAAAATTAAAACATTACTTTTGTCTTGAATTTATGCCCTGACAGAGGCAAAATAAAGGCACATGTGGCAAAGGTTCTCGCGAATCATTCTCAGAAATAAAACCATCCTCACGCTACTCATCCTTGCAGTGACGGGTTATATGGGATATGAGGCATCCAAAATTGAGTTGTCTTATGAATTCGCCAAGATTTTACCTGAAGACGACCCGGTATTAATAGAGTACAAGGAATTCAAGAAGAAATTCGGAGAAGACGGAAATGTGATGGTAGTGGGCTTTGCGGATCAGGACTTCTTCACCCTGAACAAATTCAACGACTGGTACCACCTCAGCAAAGCCATAAAAATCATCCCGGGAATCAAGGAAGTACTTTCCGTTCCCACCTGTTACAATCTGCTACGCAACGATAGCCTTAAGAAATTCGAGTTTGTACCGCTCATCACAAAAATTCCCCGTGACGAGCAAGATATGCAGAAGGTGAAAGAAGAATTTTTACGACTGAAATTCTATGATGGCATCATCTACAACAAAGAGACAGGAGCGAACCTAATGGCGATCACCTTCGACACCAAAACACTAAACTCCAAAAGACGACTTGAAATCATCGATGAGATAAAAACCCTTACAGAAGGCTTTGCCGTAAAGCATGGTGTGAGCATCAAATACTCGGGGATGCCCTACATCAGGACACAGATGATGCGAACCATCTCCCATGAGATGACCTTGTTTCTGATGCTAGCTTTTATCATCACTGCATTGATATTGTGGTTATTCTTCAGATCACTGGTAAACACGGCCTTTTCGATGGTTATTGTGGCTATTGGTGTCATCTGGTCGCTGGGAATTTTACATCTTTTCGACTATCGGATTACGGTACTAACAGGACTGGTAGCGCCCATCATTATGGTAATCGGAATTCCCAATTGTATTTTCCTCATCAATAAGTATCAGGCAGAATATGTGCATCACAAGAACAAGGTAAAGGCGCTGGCGAGGATGATAGAAACGATAGGAGTCACCCTGTTTCTTGCGAATGTTACGACATCGATTGGATTCGCTGTGCTCTATTTCACCGGCAGTTCACTCCTTGTGGAGTTTGGTGTTGTTTCAGCCATAAGTGTGATGGCCACATACCTCATTACCCTCATACTAACTCCGGTAGTATTGCTTCTGCTGCCCAGACCAAAAGCAAGACATACCAAACATTTGCAGGGCAAAAGGATCAACCGAATGCTAAGCGGGATTGATTACCTTGTTCAGCAACATCGGCCTGCAATTTATATCGGATCACTTTTCATCACCATTGTTGGCTGTTTGGGGATGATGAAAATTAATTTTACCGGATATGTTGTTGACGATCTTCCGAAGGATAGCCCGATATATCATGATTTGCACTTCTTCGAGCACTCGTTCAAGGGAGTATTGCCCTTTGAGATAAGCATCGATACAAAGAAGGCGAATGGGATTTTCGCGAACAATGCCAAGGTACTATATAAGATGAAAGCCTTACAGGGCATATTCGGAGAATACAAGGAATTCTCGAAACCGGTATCCATCGTTGAAGCCATACGCTTTTCTTACCAGAGTTATCAGGGAGGAGAGGCGAAATACTACATACTACCGTCTGCGACTGAGCTTAAGGCACTTTCGGAATATACAGGATCTTTAAGCGGACAAAACAACCGGTTAAAAACATTTATTGACAGCAGCCGGCAGGTTACAAGAATCAGCTTCCAGATGTCAGATGTGGGATCACAAAGAATCAAGGAGCTCATTTCAGAAATCAGGCCAAGGGTAGATTCCTTATTGCCCCCGGAAAAGTACAAGGTGAGCTTTACCGGAAATAGCCTGGTATTTTTAAAGAGCAATGACTATTTACTTTCCAACCTGCTGGAGAGTTTACTTATTGAAATTATCCTAATTGCGTTAGTTGGCATGTTATTGTTTCGCTCAGTAAGAATAATCATTTTGTCAAAACTTCCCTGCCTGATTCCACTTGTGATTACCGCCGGAATAATGGGATTTCTGGACATTAGATTTAAGCCCTCCACCATCCTTATTTTCAGTATTGCATTTGGAATATCCTCAGACGGAACCATTTATTTTCTCACCAAATATCGTCAGGAACTTAATAAAGGAAGAAATCATCTTAAAGCCATCAGCGCGGCCATTCACGATACAGGATTAAGTATGGTATATACTTCGATTATTTTGTTTTTCGGATTTTCGATTTTTTCAATTTCAAGTTTTGGCGGGACAGCAGCCCTGGGAATATTAATTTCATTAACATTGTTAATGGCGCTATTTACGAATTTATTGTTGCTGCCATCCATCCTTCTATCTCTGGCAGAAAGGAAGGAGAGGAAAGAACTGAAGCAGGTAAAATCATGAGTTTCTGTTTCGAGGTCATCGAATTCGGAAATACTGAGAAATGAAAATCAACAAGAATGGCACGTCTGCTTACGTCGCTATTGCCATCAGAGGCCTGACCCGGAGACGCAGACCGGGGCGCGGACTTCTTTGCGTATGGGTCGCACTTTGCGGCAGGAGATCCTTGAGAAAGCCTCTCAGAATTGATGCTTCTCAGCAAGCTGTCGCAACACTCGCGGTGGTCGACAGGCCGGGATCTGTGGCAGGGAAGAATCAGTTTTATGAAGAGGTTTTTTGGGTGGGTGTGGAGGCAGGTTGGACCGTTGGTCAAGAATAGAGACGTATCATGATTCATAAAGGATTGATGAATAGGAGCGGGTTCAATTTTCTATTTAAGGAGGCATTGGTCAACAATGATCAAAAGGACGAAAATCAGTCCTTAATTGATATTGAAGCATAATTCAATCATAACTTCTGATATATCTGAAATAACAACGAAAGCCGGAGGCTGAGGCACAAGAAACCATATACACCCCTTGACCCCATTCAGAAGAAGGAATGCTTATTCTCGACAGGTTTGTATTTGATTGATCGTATTGCTTTTGAAAAATCAATTTGTCGCTGATCTGGATGCCGACCAGGAGATGGTATAAGGTACTGTTCCACCACTCTCCTGCGCACTCACACTGCCATCAGAGACCCCATGACAGGTAATATTGTAACCGCCTGCATACATTCTCTTGTTAAGTTCCACACTCAGGCTTTGGGCATGCACCTCAGGGTTCTGAAAATAGGCAAAGAGCATAAGCCCGTATATCAGGCTAAGCTTATGTAACCTAAAAATCTGAATGGACAGTGAGTAACTCTCTTGTATAGATGTGGAAGGTGAGAGCATGGTAACTTATAATTTAAACCTCAACATAATAGAATTAGTAAAACGCATGAATAAAGGCAATTAATGATGAGGATGCAGAGAGACATAAGTTGTTCTCCAGACAACTTTTAATAAAACAAAGCTAAGGCATCACCTAACTAAAAATCCTCCGTGAAAAGAATCGAAAGCTTTCAACTTTTCTGCGGAGAAATTAAGACAAAGAAGCAACAGTAGCATTCATCTTATGGATTTACATGAAATGGATTTCTCACTCTGATAGAAATCTCAAGACCTCCCCTACCCTGACTGGCAAGCGTAAGGGATGATGTATTGATGTCATAGCAAAGACCTAAACCATAGCGATCAAACTCAAGGAGTGCAGACACAGAAATGGCATCCTTAAAGCGATTAAAGACACCTAATGCAATTGCTTTACTTTGAGAAAAACCGGTGAATGCGGTTCCATTTTTAATGGAATAGCGTACAAGTCCGCCGAAGACAAATTCAGTGGAAGGCCCCTGAAAAGATAATTGATAGGCAGGAACCAATGAAACGCTGGAGGTACCGAGCGGAAATTCGGCCATTCCAAAGGTAAGGTAACGAATAGCGAGTTTCTCACCGGATCCGAGAAACGAAATTTGAGGCTGATTAATATGAAAGGCTGTTATCCCTAATGTAAATCTCAAAGATTGATCATGCTGAGGGCGATTTCTTGATTTAACATCCTGACGATGAATGACGATACCGGCTCCCCCGTCAAAAAATAATTTACGCTGATTA
>JBIIMV010000368.1:0-2692 GCA_044337805.1 Bacteroidia bacterium | reverse complement strand
CAAGCTGGAATTTAAAACGTCCATTGGGGCCTGTAGGAAAAGAGCTAACCCTTTGGTTATTTTTCACCTTGAACAGCTGAATAGAGGCCCCCTCAAGATGATCTTTCGAATCCATATCCTTTACCAGTCCGTTAAGGACAAAATTGAAATCAACCTGAGCGTAAAGTTGATTTACACCAGAGGCCAAGGCATTGAGTATCAGAAAAAGGATGAAGATGTATTTACCGGCCCGGTATTTCATAGCTTATAATCTACAAAAGTAATAAAACCAGCCCAACCCCCGCAACAATATCTCATGGTCAAAAATCGTTCAAAGCAAACATTTCTTTTCTTTGTTGCCATATGAGTATAACACACATAGCCTCTGTCCGGAGTATTGCGACACCATTATGCAGAATTTCTGTTAATATCTTTTTACTTTTTGTTCTTTTCTCAGTTGAAGGTAAAGCACAAACGGGGGGGCGAGGGGTTTTTCATTTTTTAGATCTGCCGCCGAGTGCCCGCATAGCGGGTTTAGGTGCCACATTGGTTCCAGTCAAGGATTTCGACCTTTCAGTTGGTCTATACAATCCATCACTTCTTAACAAAGAAATGGACAGGCAATTGCTCATGAATTTCTCCTCACTGGCAGGTGACATCCGATATGGAAATACTGCATTCGGGATGAACTTTGGAAAAGCAGGTTTTGGTTCAGCTTCCTTACAGTATCTCAGTTATGGTAAATTTACCGAAACAGATGCTTCGGGGCAGTCAGGAGGTCAGTTCAGCGGAGGCGATTATTTATTCAGCACTGGCTGGGGATATGCCATTGATTCCTTTTTTACGGCGGGAGCAAACCTAAAGTTTATCTATTCCGAGCTCTTTGATATGAAATCAACAGGTGTTGGTTTAGATCTTGCAGGAAGTTACCATAACCGCGAGCAGAATTTCACGGCCACCATGATTGTTAAGAATGCCGGATTTCAGATCGGCAGTTATGAAGGAGAGCGAGAGTCGATGCCTGTGAGACTGCAAGCGGGGATTTCAAAGAAGTTCAAATACATGCCCATCAGGTTTGGGATTATTCTGGAGGATCTGCAGAAATGGGATTTAAGTTTCAAAGACCCTGCCGAACAGCAAATTACTGATCCAATAACCGGAGAGATAAGTGAAAACAAGGTAGGATTCGGAAAGAAGATTTTACTTCACACCTCATTTAGTGCCGAGTTTTTACTCACGAGATATTTTAATTTACGTTTCGGCTATCGATCTAGAAGCCGCAGTGAGCTTGCTATGGAAAGCCGACCCGGCATGACAGGGATGACACTTGGGCTTGGAATGAAGATATCCAAGTTCATCATTAATTATGGAAGATCCTTCACCCATATTTCAGGTGGCATGAACCAATTTTCAATCACCATGAATCTGAAAGAGTTTAAGAAGAAAGCTACCACAACTGCCAGTGCTGTTTCAAAACCATGAGAAAAATTACAATTGCGATTGACGGGTTTTCATCTTGCGGTAAGAGCACACTTGCCAAAGCCATAGCGAACAAACTGGGGTACCGCTACATAGATACGGGTGCGATGTACCGTGCCACTACACTCTACATGATGCGAGCAGGAGTAATCAACAGTGACGGAGCATTAAATCAGGAACACCTGCTCCAAATCCTGGATGATATCGATGTAAACTTCAGGTACAGCATTGAGAACAAGCAATCTGAAACCCTATTAAACGGAGAGAATGTTGAAAAAGAAATACGCAGCATGGAAGTTTCCGGGCAAGTCAGCAAAGTAAGCCTCATTAAAGAAGTCAGAAAAAAGATGATTGCTTTGCAGAAGCACATGGGGCGTGAAAAAGCAGTTGTTATGGAAGGGCGTGATATAGGCACTGCTGTTTTTCCGGACGCAGAGTTAAAAATTTTCATGACCGCTGATACTGAAGTTCGTGTGAGGAGAAGGTATGACGAGTTAATATCCAAAGGACAGCAGACCACTGAGGATGAAGTCAGAAAGAACCTGGAGGCCCGGGATTACGACGATACCCACAGAAAAGAAAACCCGTTACGAAAGGCAAAAGACGCAGTATTGCTTGACAACAGTGAGCTTAACCCACAGCAGCAGCTAGACTTTGTATTGAGATTGGCAGCGGATTTACAACTGCTTAAAGAAAGTTAATGTTAACTTTGGCCTCTGATGGAAGTAAAGATTGATCCCCATTCGGGATTCTGTTTTGGTGTTGTTTACGCCATACAGATGGCAGAAGATGAGTTAAACGAGAGCGGAAAACTATTCTGTCTTGGTGACATTGTTCACAACAGCGAAGAGGTTGACAGATTGAAGGCAAAAGGTCTTGAGATCATTGACCACGAGCGATTGCATAAACTCAGAGACTGTAAAGTACTCATCAGGGCCCATGGTGAGCCACCCGAGACTTACAGAATTGCAGCCGAGAACAATATTGAACTTATTGATGCCTCTTGTCCTGTTGTTTTGAAGCTACAGCATCGCGTAAGAGAGGGTTACATAGAAACCGATGACGAAGGAGGCCAGGTTGTAATATACGGAAAGCAAGGACATGCAGAGGTAAACGGGTTAATCGGACAGACAGATGGCAAGGCTATTGTGGTTATGGAAGAAAATGACCTTGACAAAATTGATTTCCGCAAGCCGATTCAACTATTCTCACAGACTACAAAGAGCACGAAAGG
>JBIIMV010000367.1:0-2694 GCA_044337805.1 Bacteroidia bacterium | reverse complement strand
TTCGCAACTCATCGAAACTCTTGATCAAAGGAGTTTCGGCGCTATTTAAGTTTAAAAAAGAAAGGGCTTTAACAACCGCGTCGGCAGGACTTATAGAAGGTTGCACCGACACAACGCGGGAGGCCAGATCCTGCTCAAAACGGCTTACACTGTAAACCACACGATTGTTCTTGAGAACAACGTTGGCCATGGCATTCCAGATATCAACGCCACGGTGACGCTGCTGCAGGTAAAAATGATGGAGTGAGGTACGCTTGTCGTATGAAGACGAACTTACCGTCCACTCAGCATAGTCAGCATCAGGACGGTTTTGTTCCGCATAGCGGATATCAAGATACTGCTTCAGGATGGCATGCTCCTGCACTTGTGCGAGCACGGAGGAAGAAAAGCAAAAAAACAGGACGAAAGAAGCAAAGAAGGAAAAACCTCTCATAACGCAAAATTTACAAGCTCCTAAATTAACAATTTTTTTGCCGGTAGGTTTTGTGCCCCGGGCTTTTTTTTATCACCAACTTCCCTATTTTTGCCCATGAAGCAGCCCATGAATGTCTAAAATCAAATTCTATTTCAACACCAAGTCACTCACCTACGAGAAGGTGCAGGTGAAACTTTGGGATAGGGTGAAGAGAATTCTGGGTTTCCTATTTACCGGACTTGCCTTTGCAGCCGTAACCATGTTCTTCGCTTACACCTATTTCGATTCCCCAAAAGAAAAGCAACTGCGCCGGGAGATTGAGACACTTACCTACCAGTATGAGATCCTCAACGAACGCATGGAAAGGGTTTCGATGGTCATGCAAAACCTTCAGGAGCGGGACGACAATATTTATCGTGTTATCTTCGAAGCAGAACCTATTCCTTCCGAGATGCGCAATGCAGGCTTTGGAGGGGTTGACCGTTACAAGGAACTCGAAGGTCTCAGTAACTCAGACCTGCTCATTAGCTCCTCCAGAAAGCTGGATAAACTTTCAAAACAAATCTATATCCAAAGCAAAAGCTTTGATGAAATTGTGAAGATGGCCAACAACAAATCCATCCTGCTGGCCTCCATACCCGCCATTCAACCCATCAGCAATAAAAACCTAAGGCGCATGGCCTCAGGATTCGGTTATCGCACCCATCCAATCTACAAAACCACACATTTTCATACAGGAATGGATTTCTCCGCACCTGTTGGCACACCTGTCTTTGCAACCGGAGATGGAACGGTAGAACGTGCTGACAATCTCGCGCAAGGGTACGGAAACCATATTGTCATCAATCATAACTTTGGTTACAAAACCCTCTATGGACACCTCAGCAGGTTCGCAGTAAGAGCAGGAAAAAAAGTTAAGCGCGGAGACCTCATCGGATACATTGGCAGCACAGGCATGAGCACTGCTCCCCACCTGCACTATGAGGTTATACGCAACAACCAGAAGGTTAATCCGGTTAACTACTATTACAACGACCTCTCCCCTGAAGAGTATCAGGCCATGATTGAGCTAAGCTCTCAGTCAAACCAATCTTTCGACTGACCTGCCCGGCATGAAACAACATAAGCTGGGTTTATTTACAGCCACCAGTGTCGTCATCGCCAACATGGTGGGAACCGGGGTATTTACATCTCTGGGTTTTCAGGCGGCCGGACTGCAGACCGGCTCCTCCATCATGCTGCTCTGGTTGCTCGGAGGCCTGATGTCATTGGCAGGAGCCTTATGTTATGCTGAAGTCGGCTCGGCCCTGCCTCGCTCAGGTGGAGAATACCTGTATCTCAGCAAAATGACTCACCCTGCCATTGGCTTTGCTGCCGGCTGGGTGAGCATCACCGTTGGCTTCGCTGCACCCGTTGCAGCGGCATGCATGGCCTTCGGAAAATATCTGAACAATCTTCTTCCAATAGTAAATGAAACAGCAGCGGGCATCCTGATACTGTTGCTCCTGACATCGGTTCAAAGTTTCAGTCTTCGGCTAGGTGGCAGGGTGCAGGATTTTTCAACCTCACTGAAAATTCTCGTCATGGTTGTTTTTATTCTGGCGGGGCTCACCATAGAAGAAAGAGGAGGCTTCGACTTTTCTGTTTCTGAATCATTCTTCCGTGATTTAGCCCGACCCGATTTTGCGACATCCTTCTTTTTCGTCACTCTCGCCTATTCCGGATGGAATGCAGCTGCCTATTTCGCGTCAGACCTTGAAAAACCTAAAACACAATTACCAAAAGCACTGCTAACGGGAACCCTTGCCGTATCTCTTTTATATTGCTGCATCAATTATGTATTCATGAAAAGCACCGCCGTTTCAGAAATGTCAACTCCTGACGGACCGGTGGTGGAAATCGCTGCCGTTTCAGCCTCACACATTTTCGGGCCTGCATTTGGGGCAATGATGGGCGGCATCATCGCCTTACTGCTTATTTCTACCATAAATGCCATGGTACTGGCCGGACCAAGAGTTACAATGGCAATGGGGCAAGACCACCCGATTTTCAGGGCCTTCGCCACACTAAACAAAAACGGAGTTCCCACGAGAGCGATTATCACTCAATCTGCATTGAGTGTGTTGTTCATCATAAGTTCTACCTTTTCGCAAGTAATAATATATATATCATTTACTTTAAATTTATTTACATTTTTAACCGTTCTCGCAGGATTCATTTTCCGCTTGCAGGGTCGCCTACCTGAAGATAGTTTCCGTGCCCCTCTTTTTCCGCTTAGT
>JBIIMV010000366.1:0-2700 GCA_044337805.1 Bacteroidia bacterium | reverse complement strand
AAGCATTGAAGTTCAAGATTATTCTCAAAATTATCGTTGCCGGTATTGATGGAAAACAACATCTCAAACTCAGGAAAATCCCGGTGAACCGACTCATAGGCCTCAAATACCATATCATCAATACGCTCCGGAAATCCGGCAATATCTGCCTCATTGTTGTCAATCTTTGATAACAAAAGAAGTGAGTTTACCAGGTCTGATAGTTGATGAATCTCGGAATGTATCTTCGTTATGGTATTTCTGGTATTCTCAGGCAGTGATGCGTCATTCATCAGTCCCTCTGTCTGAAAGGCAAGCCTCGTGATCGGTGTCTTTAATTCATGTGAGGCATTTGAGTTGAATTCCCGCTGGCTTTCAAAGGTGGCTGTTACCTTGGATAACAGTTTGTTGTAAGCCTTTGCCAATGCCTGAATCTCGTCAATCTCCGAATTTTCTGATAAATATACTAAAGGAGGTTTAAAAGAAAAATGACTGATTAGTTCCTGAAACTTCTCCAGCGGTTTCATCTGCTGCTGAATGAAAAACCGGTTTACAATCCATATCACAAGCAGCGAGAGTAAAAATGAAATGCCGAGTGCAAAAGCAATAAATCTCAGCTTGCTGTTTCCCCATAGGTCTTCTGCTGCTATGATGATAAAGTAGTCGCTTCCGTCAACAGGATAATATAATCCCAGAATATCAAAATTTCCGTCTTCTTTTTCCAGCCTTCCTTGTTCTCTGATGATACTGAGGTCGGCTTCGCTCCAAAGGTGTTTTTTAATGGCTGATGAGGAGTATTCAACTCCATGGTTTTTGTTTAAAACAATCAGCACTTCATTCACCAGTCGGTTGTAGTTGTTCTTTTCTATGATTTTGAATAACTCCGGATTAACCTCCTTTACCTCAAGCAATAGCTTTCCTGCTGTTTTTGCTTTCTCTTCTAACCTGAATACAAATTCTTCTTTGCGAAACTCGGAGAAACTAATAAAAATAATAAGGTTTACAAGGGCAAAATAGATAGAAAAACCCAGGGCAGTATTAATGGTAACCTTGCGGCTAAGCTTCATTCGCTTTTAACTCGGGCTTGAGAAAATAACCATAGCCGGGACGCGTGTGTATGAGCTTTACCTTGAAGTCACGGTCTAACTTCTTGCGCAGGAAATTGATATAGACCTCAATGGTAGAGAGGTTGCTGTTCAGGTGTACCTCCCAGATCTTCTCCGAGATGCTTTTCTTTGAAACGGTCTTGCCGCCTGCCTCCGCCAGCGTAAGCAAAAGCTGATATTCTCTTGGAGTAAGTATGACTTCTTTTCCGCCTCTGAATACCTTCGAATCATCGGTGTGAATAACCAAATCATCAATCATAATCTCCGTGTTTGTATTGCTCTGGTGCGATCTCCGGCGCTGAACGGATTGTATCCTTAAAAGCAACTCATCAAGGTGAAAGGGCTTCACCAGATAATCATCGGCTCCCGCCCTGAAGGCGTCTGTCTTGTCTTTTATCTCGCCGTATGCGGTGATCATAATGATGGAAACCTCCCCATTCTTGCTCCGTATATGCCGACATATTTCCAGGCCATTGGGTTCAGGTACATTGATGTCGAGCAAAAACAAATCGTAGTTTCCCGCTTCCTGCTTCTGTATGAATGCCGAACCGGTTGGAACGCTTTCGCAAATCATACCTTTAAGCTTGAGGAACTTTGATATTTCCTCAGACAAAATAGGGTCGTCTTCAAGTAAGAGTACACGCATAAAATTGATAGCAACAAATGTAAATAGCCTTTTTTCTGTAAAATAATTTGTTGGCTTAAAAATTACCTAAGTGGCAAACAAAGGTGTTTAGCCTGAAAAATATTCGCTCAAAGAGGGAATGATCAACTCTTCCCAGCCCTCTTGCATGTTATCGTAGGCTTCATCAGGTATCCCATCCTGCCTGATCTCCATCGAGGTGCCTTCTCCTTTCTGATGAAATTTCAATACAACCTCCGACTGCTCTTCGCCAAAATCCCATTTCATTACCAGTTTTCGCCCGTGCTCTGCATCTGTAACGGTCCCGGTAATATCGCCGTCGAACCAACTAAAGGCGGAACCCGGCTCTTCACTCATCTCTGCATCAGCTCCGCTCCAAAGCCTTATGGCCTGAGGTTTTACCATCGCTAAATATACTTCTTCAGGACTGGCGCTGAGCTCAGCGTATTTTTTGTAGGTTTTCATGCTTGAACAAAGGTACTATTCTGCTTTTTTAACGGCAGGATTTTTTTTTTCCTGAATGGTGGTCTTGCTTACATTCCCTTTGTGCCTGCAAAGCGTTTGCTTATCTTATCTTTGATGCGTGTTTTACCGAACCATTTTCATTTTTCTGTTGTTACTGTCGGGCTTTTCCGGGTTTCCTGCCATTGGCCCTCAACAGCCTGTGAAAGTGTATCTTTTGGCTTGTTTTGATTTTCAAACCCATACACGGGTTTTTGATGCCTCCGACCTTTACAGGCAAAAGGAAATTGCCGCTCTCAGCCAGTCGCTGAGGCTGCTTGAACCTGATAAGGTCTTTCTATCCTTTCCTACCGGACATCCGGAGCTGATTCGTACCGATAGTCTCTACAGGGCTTTTTGTAACGGTGATTCCACCAGCCAGCAGGATGCCCGCCTTCAGATTGGCTTCAGAACGGCTAAACGTTTGCACCATTACAAGGTCTTTTCTTATGGTGTTTTCCCTGATTCTGC
>JBIIMV010000019.1:0-10616 GCA_044337805.1 Bacteroidia bacterium | reverse complement strand
AACTCCAATACCGAGAACTCTTCAGTTCTCGATGATGGGAGCACGCGACCTTAGCGTCATCACCACGCCTCCGCCAAACCGCTACCCCGTGCAGACAGAAGTAACAGGATTCAACGAAGAAAAAATTAGAGACGCCGTTGCCTTCGAAATCAGCAGAGGCGGACAGGTATTCTTCGTTCACAACAGGGTACAGAATATTCAGGAAGTAGCAGGAATGATATCCAGACTGTGCCCGGATGCCAAAGTACTCATCGGACACGGACAGATGGATGGAGAAAAACTCGAAGAAGCACTGGTAGATTTCATTAACGGCGATTTTGATGTTCTGGTATCCACCACCATCATCGAATCAGGACTCGATATCCCCAATGCCAATACCATTATCATCAACAATGCGCATTTATTCGGCCTTAGTGATCTTCATCAGATGAGGGGAAGAGTTGGAAGATCCAACAAAAGAGCATTTTGCTACCTGCTCACCCCTCCTCCTGTAACCCTTACAGAAGAAGCCCGAAAAAGACTTAAAGCCATAGAAGAATTTGCCGGACTCGGCTCTGGATTCAATATCGCCATGCGTGATCTCGATATACGGGGTGCCGGAAACCTCCTCGGCGCGGAACAAAGCGGGTTCATATCAGAAATTGGCTTCGACATGTATATGAAAATACTGAACGAAGCCATCACTGAACTCAAAGAAACCGAGTTCAAAGATGTTTACGAAAAAACATCCTTTAAAGACCGCAAAAACGCACTTTCCGGTGTATACGGACAAACCTTCATCTCCGATTGTCAGCTCGATACCGACCTCCCACTGGGATTCCCTGAACACTTCATTTCAAACACCGCCGAACGTATTGCACTCTATCGCGAACTGGATGAAATGCAGAGCCCGGAAGGACTGGAAAAATTCCGTACAAACCTTTGTGACCGCTTCGGCACCCTGCCGGAAGAATCCGCAGAATTGTTGGAAGTAATCCCGCTTAGATGGAAAGCCATAGAACTTGGTATTGAAAAAATAATTATCAAAAATGGCCGAATGACCTGCTACTTCATCTCAAAAGCAGATTCCGCCTATTACCAAAGTCCTGTCTTCTCGGCCGTTCTGGATTTTGTAAAAAATGAGTCCGCAACCGCTAAATTTAAAGAAACCCCTAACGGAAAACTAACTCTTGCTTTTATTGGTGTTAACCAAATCGAGCAGGCAAAAGAAAAATTAAATCTCGTAAACAAGTACTTTACCGTAACAAATCCATCCTGATTGTTGTTATTTTTGTAAATAAATGAAAATGACAGCCTTTTTTCTCAGATGCAGCGTTCTTCTGCTTGTATTGTCTGCATTTGCTGGTTGCAAAAAAGACAAGGAAGTAACACCTGATGTGACAGATTCTTTGCCGGCAACCTCACCAACCCTACCGGGAGCAGGCTCTGCTACCCTCAACTTCTCCAACATGGCAGGAAGTAATGCTCTGCTGCTAAGTTCCTCCGGATATTATCTAACTGCAAACAACGACTCCCTCTCCGTAGATATCTATAAATACTACGTTTCCAATTTTCAATTGGTCAAAGAAGACGGCTCCCTGCACCCCTTCCCGGAGTCCTATTTCCTTATTGACGCTGGCAAGCCTTCAAGCCTGACTCCGGTATTGAACAATATTCCTCCGGGAAATTACAATGGCATCAGATTTCTCTTAGGGGTTGATAGTACAAGAAATGTCAGCGGTGCTCAAACCGGCGCTCTGGACCCGGCCAATGGCATGTTCTGGACATGGAGTACAGGCTATATCATGGCCAAACTGGAAGGTTCTTCTCCTCAATCCGGAGCAGGGAACAAATCTGTCGTCCTTCATATCGGAGGCTTTTCAGGTAAGAACTCTGCACTCAAGAATATAGAATTGCTCTTCCCTTCAAAAGTTACGATTAACGACAAATCGAAACCCATCATCACTATCAAATCCGATATTTTAGAATGGTTTAAAAGTCCCGATATCATTGATTTGGCAGACATCTACAATACCATGCTGCCGGGCAGCTCAAGTAAATCGATTGCCGCCAATTATGCCGATATGTTTTCACTCGTTGGGGTATCTTACTAATGAAAAAGCTTCTTCCTCTCTTTTTGATTTTGTTCAGTCTGCATGCCTGCAGAATTGATGAACCTATTGAAAAACTGCTGGAAGAGGAATTTGAAATTTCTTTCACTCAGCCCCCTGCCTTTGGCAAACCGGTAAATGATTTTTCCAAGAATCCTATTACTTATGACGGGTTCATGCTCGGAAAATCTCTTTTCTACGATGGCATCCTGGCCTCAGACCCTCAGGTACCCTGTGGTAGTTGCCATCAGCAGGTTTCCGCTTTCGCCAATACCGACCACACGCTGAGTCATGGAGTAAATAATCAACTGGGCCTGCGCAATGCACCACCTATTTTTAATCTCGCATGGTATCCGGGCTTAATGTGGGATGGAGGTATCAATCATCTTGAAGTTCAGGCATTCGCCCCTATAACCAATCCGGTAGAGATGAATGAAACCCTCGAGAATGTGGTGTCCAAACTTCAGGCTCATCCCCGTTATCCCGCATTGTTTAAAAAAGCCTTCGGCTCAGATTCCATTACCACTCAGAATCTTGGTAAAGCACTGGCGCAGTTTATGGGTGCCATGGTTAGTTCGAATTCAAAATATGATCGGGTCATGGCAGGCTCAGAACAATTCAATGAAAGTGAAAGATCAGGGCTTGAAACCTTCAGACAAAAATGCGCTTCATGCCACACTGAACCACTCTTCACTGATCATTCCTTCAGAAATAATGGATTAAAACCCGGGCCCGGACTTCCCGATGAGGGCAGAAAAATCATCACCGGACAAGCTGCCGATTCCGGAAAGTTCAGAGTACCAAGCCTCAGAAACATCGAAGTCACAGCACCCTATATGCATGATGGAAGATTTTGGTCACTCGAAAGGGTCATGGATCATTACAGAAGTGCCCCTTACCGGGCGTCCACACTTGACCCTTCACTCAGTCAGGGAATTACATTAAGCGATACCGAGAAAACCAATCTCGTTGCTTTCCTGAAAACCCTGACCGATCACGAGTTTCTTAAGGACAAAAGGTTCGAAGAATAATGCTCAATCTCTGAGCTCCTTCATTAAAGCAGATTCCAAATCAGGATATTCGAACTGAAATCCCTCAGACCTGATTCTTGCAGAAGAAACCCCCGGGCCGCGGGTAACCATCACCGCCATTTCTCCCAAAATCGCTTTCAAGGCAAACTCAGGCACATTAGGCAAAAAAATAGGCCTCCGCAAAACCCTGGCTACGGAATTCATGAATGCATCATGAACGGCAAATTGTGGCCCGGCAGCATTGTAAATTCCTTTACATTTTGAATTCTTCATGCAGAAAATAAACATCCTGCAAACGTCATCAATATGAATCCATGATATCTTCTGCTTTCCGCTTGCAAGTTTTGCTCCGGCATAGAAACGAACCGGTGCAGCCATTTTTGCTAAGGCCCCGCCCTCCGCTGAAAGAACAATGCCCACTCTTAATATCGATCCGCCTCCTTTGGATTGATCAATGAGCGCTTCACTGCTGCGCTCCCATTTGACACAAACATCTGCCATAAAATCATCTCCGGCAGCATCAACCTCGCTTAATTCCTTATCACTGTTCACTGCCCCATAATACCCGATGGCACTGGCGCATATTATCCTGCCGCTAAAGCCACCAAGACCCTGCATTGCTCTCAATAATAATTCCGCAGGCCTTACTCTGCTGTCCAAAATCTGCTGTTTTCTTTCCCTTGTCCAGCGCATGTCCGCAATGCCCTCACCCGCGAGGTGAATGATATAATCTGCCCATTCCAGTGCATCACTGTCAATATTCCCATTTTCAATATTCCAGACAAAAACTTTTCTGCCTGTATGTCTCACCTTACGCGACATCCAGGCCACTTCATAACCCTCGGTCTCTAAAAGAGCCGTAAGTCTTTTCCCTATCATCCCCGAACCGCCGGTAATTAAAACCTTTCCTGAGTGCTTCATGCCAGATAAACAAAACGCAGGTTCTAAAGTTCCAACGATGTTGTTTGAAATTTAATTAAAAAAGAAAATCATCCTGCAACGCCATCGGCAGGATGATTTTAAAAACCAAATCGATGAACGCTCAAGCTCTAAAAGCTGCTCGATATTGAAATGGTAAGACCATTAGAGGCTGGCACGTTTCTGCAAATACCACCCACACAGAATATACCTGCACGCTGCCTGCCATAGCCTAAGGTAATACGAGTTGCATTTCTGATATATCCCAAAGACGCTGTGGGATACCACAAACGCATAGCCTCATTCGGATTTCCATAATTAAACTGAGCCAGACCGGCAAAGAACCAGTTCGGAGAAACAGAGTACTCCAACAGCCCCGCAAACCAATCACCCATGTCCTGTTTGGTCTGCAGGCCCTCGAGCTCTATTCTCAAGGCTTTCGTTGAAGAGAATTTATAGGTTAGGTCAATAACTTCGATATTGGAATAAATGGTTCCAAATCCAACCAACCCTTGTACCACGTCTTTGTTATATGCGAAGTTGGCATAAAACAAGGTCATCTTCCATTGTTTATTCAGTTTGCGATTGATTTCAACATTGAAATCCGAAAAATATAATTTTCCCTGCTTGCTCCAATCTACGGAATAGGTGTTAAGCCCTGTTTGGTTGGTAGTATCCAGGCCGTTCGCCTGTGCGTAATTAATTAGCACCGTTGTTCCATATTTGCCACCATACCAGGTATCTTTCTTTAGAGAGTAAATCAACTCACCCTGAAAACTGATTTCACCATTTGGCTGAGTTGCGTATGGATAAATCGTGGCGGCAAGATTGTAAGTATGTTGCCGCGTTAGTGCAGGCAAAAAATTAATGAGCAGGTTGTTTCCTGATGCTGCTCGGTCTGATCGGAAGTTCATATTATCAATCAGCTTTGCTGAAAAAGTAATGCCTAGTCCTTTTTGAGACCAGGCTGAACTCAGATATATTCCATGCCCTGAATTGTAATTGTAATTGCCCTTTATCTGGTTGATGGTCGCCGGATCGTTAATCTTGTAAGCATATTCCCCCAGCAATGAAAAACGATTCCTGACCAGCTTAAATCTGCCTCCGTAAGCACCAACGTTTTCCGGAAAAATATAGATGGGATCCTGATCTGCCTGGTACTTACTAACAAAACTTCCACCGAGAAAGAGCTTAGTCTTGGCTTCACTCCACTTACCAATTAGCTCATTAAAGGCAATCTCCCCGTCGAAGCCTCTCACGATGCCGGGGCCCTGCTCCATAAAAAACCTCTGCTTACCAATCAGGCCTTTCAAATAAATTCCCTTCCATGGCTGATACTTCACCCTTACTCCATCCATGGCATTATCATAACCAAGCCCACGCTCTTCATAAGAACGAAATAACAGCCCACTGCCAAACTGCTCGTAATAACTGCCCACTGTAACACTGAGTTTGCCATCTTCATAGGTTGCATATCTGAATGGAATGGCATTGCCCTTGTAGCGTGGATCAAAGCCAAGCAGGGTATTCAGATAACTCTCATAACGAAGGCCGGCCGAGAAATTTCCTCGGGTATAAATAATATTAGCGAAGGCATTCATGAGTGTTTTCTCGGGAACAACAGGAGCTCCAATCGCTGAATCAGGATTGTAATATTGAGCATCAATCTGAAAATTACCATGGATCTCTCCAAGATCAAGAGGCTTTTTCTCTGCGTCCTGCGCCAGGCTTATTGAGCAAACAAGCAAGGCTGAGGCGAAACACTTTAACTTTCTCATGGGTTAAAAAAAGTCCCGAAATGTAAAGCAAATCTCCTTTGGTTGAGCGAATGAGCAAAAAGAAAGCCACCCGAAGGTGGCTCTTTGATTGACATCCACAGAAAATTCATTATTTAGTCTCAAGGGGTTCGCCTTTGGCAACCTTCTTCACAATCTCATAAAGTTTTTCATCATCGCCGGGAGAGGCAGAATTTTGTTGCCACACAATCTCGCGATTTCCGTTTACAACAAATACATGTGGAACATTATTGACATTCATGGCTCGCTTAAAGTCTCCATTTGGGTCTAACAATACTTCGTACTCCCAATTCTTTCCGTTTACATAAGGTCCAACCTTATCCATGTTTCTGGCATCGTCAATGGAAACGGCCACCAACTTTACCCCTGTCTCCTTCTGCCAATCGGCATAATTCTCAGCAATGGCATTGAGTTCTGCCTTGCAAGGACTGCACCAGGTGGCCCAGAAATCAATGATCATGGGTTTACCTGCGTTCTCAAGTCCGGAAGTACTAAAGGCTGTTCCATCAAGTTTCTTAACCGAAACCGATGGAATAATCCTTGCCTTTTCCTGCGAGCGGGCAATCAGTGCCCAGGCACTCACAGCGAACACAAAAACCAAAATAATTTTCGCTTTCATTCTTTGTTTTTCTTTTCTGTCTTCAATAAACAGGCCAAAACAAAAACTGCCCCTGTAAAGGGGCAGTTTCCTTTTGGTACTGCAAAATTACTTTGCAATGTTGAGTTTCATGGTGCGTGTTTCGCCACCGATAGTAACTCTTACGAAATAAAGACCATCAGCCTGATTGTTGAGGTCAATGTTCATCTTGCGTGAACCGCTTACTGAACCTTCGTTCTGGCTGAAAACAACCTGACCGATGCTGTTTACAAGTTCAACATTCACCTGCTCTGTAGAAGCAAGAGTCATGTCAAGAACAAAAACATCGGAAGCAGGGTTAGGATAAACCTTCACAGAATGGCTCTGGCCGTTTTCAACCACACTACTGGTTCCGATTTTAGAACCAATTGCAGACTGATATACTTCTTTGGTTGCATTATTTTGAAGGAAAGCCACTACCTCAAGATTTGTCATACCCATCCAGAGATCGTAGGAGCCCTGTGAAGGAACACCGGATGCTGCAGTGGTGAAGGTGTAGGACTGAGTAAAGTGCTGATTAACGCCATCTGCCATGTTGTTTACAGAGATACCTGAACCATTAGGAAGCATTTTTCTAAGTACATGATGAAACACATCCTGAGAGGTAGTAGAAGCAGAATAGTCATACTCAACTTCGTTCACAGCAATGTAAAGCTTGGTTCCACTTGGAACAGTGATGAAAGGCTTAACATCCACATCAACTGTCACTGCGTTGCCATTCACACGGTAATAGCAATGAAGCGCAACCGGAGCAGGTGCTGCCTTGATGTTATCCAAATCAGCTTGTGCAACACCTTCCGCAGGCAGACCATTGTATTTCAAGTCAGGGATACCGGTGGTACCATAGTAAGTCTTACGGGTATTTGCATCAGGATTGTAGCTGGGGTCGTTGCCTGGATTTGGCCAGTTCATCTGGTATTTAACAGCTGCAAGTTGGCTGCCATAGACGTTAACATTATTTGAAGACAACAATGGATCAAATGTTGAGTTCAAAGAAGCGCAGGGAGGGCAGGTTGAAGAGGTGAGTTCTTCGATAAGTCCGGTTCTTGCAACGGTTTGGGATGCAACAATGATCGATTTTTGGATTTCATCATTAACAGTGTTTTGGTCGTTATTACCATTGATGCCGCTTACCCAAATTTTCACATTGTATGTACCGCTTGCAGATGTAACCCATGGAGTACCATGATTAAAGGAATACTGAGCTAGCGGGGCAATGTTAAGACCTGTGACGTTTTGAGTAACAGCAGCGCCATTGTTGATACTGTAATTCAAGGTGAGCGAATTAATAGCACTACCACCTACGTTGATAACAGTACCGGCAACTGTATTACTTCCTGCAGCAATCAAACCGGGCATGTCTACCGACAAAGCGGCAAAATCAAAATTGTTGGCAGGGGGAACAACGAAAACTGTGCTTTCAGAGGCGGTAAATGAACCACCTGATGCAACAGTGTTACCATTCATAATAACAGAGTATGCACCATTTCCATATTGGCAACACATTCCATCTCCGTAGGCATCATTGATGGTGAACCTAAGTGCTGTTCCATTTGGCACACACACAGGGTTTGGGGTAATGGTCTGAACTGTGGTACCGGCCGCAGATAGATCATTGTAAGGACCGCCAGTTGCAAAACTCGGGTTTCCGTTTACACCTGTCAGGGACCATGTTGTTTCGGAACCATAAGCATCTGTTTCGATGTTGATGGTGATTCCGGTTTCATTCGCAGCGCACTGAGCCATGGTTTTGCCGGTAAACAGCAAACACATTGCCAATGCAAGTTGAGTAAATCTGTGTTTCATTTGTTTTGAAATTTCAATGCCCGAAATTAAGACTTTCAATAAACCAATCTCGTTTTTTTTTCTGCCGATAATTTAAAAAATTCATTATCAAATAGTTACATGTAAGTCTTTGGTAACTATTTCAAGACGGGTTCAACACTTCAGAATATGAAGGAATGATGTTGTTTTTACATAAATTTGTGGGTCTATTTTGATTGAAAATGAAAAAGTTCTCGCTTCTAAGCCTGTTGGCCCTCCTCCTACCCTTGGCAGGATTCTCACAGTTTGTTAAAATCCTTCACAAAGAATCCAATACCGAATTCACCGGTTCCACTTACCTGTTCTTCTTCAACGCGCCGGATGGTGAGCAAACATGGAGTGGGAAAATAAAAAATATTTCTGGCAATCAAGCCGGTGTCAGAGTCATCAGAACCCAGGTAAGTCGCCTCCCGGGCAGCACTGATTACTACTGCTGGAATGTTTGTCTCGACAGCACCCAATCCACCTCAGGTAGCATAACCCTTGCAAACAACCAGACTGACTCCACCAGTTTCCATGCCAGTTACCGCTGTGGCGGAGCAAATGGTACGAGTATCATTAACTATCGTTTTTTTAACCCCTCCAATGCTGCAGACTCAGCAAGTGTAACTGTTCATTTTATCTCTACACCTAGTGCCCTAAATGAAGGTAGCATCTCTTCCGGTCTCATTTCTGCCATTGGTCCGATTCCCGCCTCAGAGTCGCTGCAGATCGGGTATCAGCTCGAGCAAGTTGGAAACGCAGGTGTCATTGAGATTTTTGATCTCTGCGGAAAGTCGGTTGTGCGTCAATCGGTTTCCGGCAACTCTCTTTCTATCGTTCCCTTGCAAGGACTTGCACCGGGTATTTATTCTGTAAGGTTAATTGCCGCAGATGGCATGACCGATACAAGAAAAGTTCTGATTCAATAACCTGTGTCTTTCTCTCCCGGATTCCGGTCAATTCCCGGAAATAAAGCTGTTTATGAGCAGCTGTTACGGCAGTTTTCAGGAAACAGGGTTAGTCACGCTCAGCTTTTCTGGGGGCCTCAGGGCTGTGGCAATCTTTCTGCAGCTCTGGCGTATGCAAGGCTCATTCATTGTGAAAATCCCGGCGTGGATGATGCCTGTGGAACTTGCCACTCCTGCATCATGCACAACAAGATTTCCCATCCTGACTTACACCTTGTTTTTCCTGTTCCCAATGTTAAAGTCTCGGGCGAGAATGATCAGGACAAAGACCAAAAAGATGCGACTTCAGACCATTTTGTTAAAGAATGGAAGAGCGCTGTCATGAACAATCCCTTTCTCGATCTGGAAGAATGGAGCACTTCGATTGAATTCGAAAAAAAGACGATTCAAATTTCAGCCCGCGAATCAGAGGTTATCTCACGAAAATTGTTTCTAACCTCCTATGAGGCCAAATCTAAAATCATGGTGATTTGGTATGCAGAAGAAATGAATGTTTCTTCCTCCAATAAACTTCTGAAAATCTTTGAAGAACCACCGGCAGATACCATTATCATTCTGGTTTGCGAAAACCACGATAAACTTCTCCCTACGATTCTTAGCAGGGTTCAACAGGTAAAATTCTCCTTACCCGATATTCCTTCTCTTTCTGAGTTCATTCATGCGAACTGGCCCGCAGAAGCAGAACCGGAAAAAATCGCACGGCTATCACAGGGAAATCCCAATCAGGCAATCAAAATGCTGAGCGGCAACTCGCGTGATACCGGCAGTTCAAAACGAATTATGGAATGGCTCAGACTCTGTTACAAAACCGATCCGGTGGCCATCGGTAAACTCACAGAAGATCTCAATGCAGCAGGTAGACAAGCTCAAAAGACCTTTTTCACACAGGCCTTGGTTTTCCTGCGTGCTGCCTTGCTAATAAAGAACAACCTTGGCAGTCTGGTTCATATTCCCGATGATGAACTTACGTTCTGCACTAATTTTTCAAAAACCATCAACATCTCCACGGCAGAAAAAATGATTGAAGTCATACAACATGGCTTTCGTAGTATTGAGGGCAATGGCAATCTGAAACTCATCATACTTGATACAACCTATCAGATGAACAGATGCTTTCGCACCCCTGAAAAAACTGCCGCATAAACCCTCTACATGGCTTGCAATTCATGCTCAACTGATAACGGTCTTCCAAAAGGATGTAAAAATAACGGCGCCTGCGGTGTAGGAGGCTGTAATGCAAAAATGAACGTTTTTGACTGGCTGGTCAATATGCAACAACCTGCCGGCTTTCAAACATTCGACATCATCGAAGTGCGTTTTAAAAATGGAAGAAAAGAATACTTCCGAACCGAACCAGGGTCTTCTCATCA